>DASXUA010000599.1:0-6910 GCA_036505095.1 Phycisphaerae bacterium | reverse complement strand
CCCAGACGGCCGACAGAAACCCGACCCCCTGCGTATCGAACGCCTGACTCCAGATCGCCCGCTGCGTATCAGGCGTTCCGTTGGTGTTCTGATTATCGTTTGACCCGCCGCCGTTCGCGTTCGCCGGTGCATTGGAATTGTCGGCAGCGTTCCCGTTCGGGTTCGGACCCGGCCCGCTGCCCCCCGAACCCCCCGCCGCGCAGCCGCTCACTGCGAGTGCCAAGGCCAGTGCACACGCAAGGATTCGCGAGTGTTGAGCGCTGAGTGCTGAATCAGAACCCCCCACGCCAATGGGGGGTGATTTCCGCGCGCTGAATACTACGCGGCGCGGCGCGCCCTGAACCCTGAACCCTAAACGTCGAACCCTCATTGCGGCTGTTCGTTTCTCAGCGACACCTGCCTGTGGGCTCCCGATCATGTCCGCACAGGGCTCGTGCGCCTGGTTTTTCTCGATTTGCCAGAACGCCCGGTCGCCGCGCCGTCTGGCATCAGATCGAACTCGCTCCCCATGTCCCATTCATCTGGCGTGAAAGCCAGTATCGTGCCGACCGCCCGCGCGCCCTCGAGACCTAGCTCGGCCTCCAGCGCCCCGCGCACCATGCTCTGCCGTTCGAGGTCGTTCCTGTTCCGAAATGAATTGGAGATGACCGAACCGCCGAGCATCCCGCCGAAATCCCGGATCTTGAAGCGTGGCTCCTTCAGCTTCAGTCGATTCGCCAGAATGTTCTGCAATCTCGTTTTACTTAGCCTGGGCATAGAGGGTCTCACACCGTTCGATGGCATCCGCACACGTGTGAACAAAGACTGCGGCCGCATGTTTCAAGCTCACGCGCCTGCCGAGAACCCCCATGCGGCGCCAGCGCCGCTCAACATATCTCGTGCGCGGGTATTCAGTCTCGCCGAAACTCTCGCTCTTGAATGCTCGGCTGGGCACAGCGTTTCAGAACCCCGCCTGCGGAGCCAGGGTGACTTGCGCATCGATGACTCACCCGGACGTCACCCCCGACTGGCGTCGGGGGTTCTGACTCGACAGTGTGCTCATGGCTGGTATTTCTTGTGGCAAGCCATGCAGGTGGCGTTCATCTGTTTGGAGAGATCTTTCGCCTTATTCAGATCGCCGGCCTGGGCGACGTTGGCAAGATTGACGGCCGAATCGCGGAGTTGCTCAGCCCACTGGCGATAATCCGGGCTCTCGTTGTGTAGCCGGCTGACGTTCGCCAGCTCGGCCAGGGTCATGGCCTCGTCGCGGATGCGCGTGTTGCGTTCGGTTTCCTTCGGGTCGCCAATCAGTGCATTGATGCGATCGTAGTGCTCGCCCGCGGCGTACATCAGCGCATGCAGCGGTGCCACCGGCTTGAAAGCGCTGTCGGCCACACCCCCGGCCGACTTGCGCTCCCCGCCTGCCGCCAGCGCCACGCCCCCAGCGCAGGCCGCCAGCAGCGCGCCTGAGAGAATCCTGCGCCATGCCCCACCCATACGATTCGCATTCATCATGACGATGCCCCCAAATCCCTCCGGCGACTCTGCTCTGAACCCTGAACCCTCTCTTAGGGTAGTGTACACATATAGTCGCGTGCCAGGCAATCCTGCAGCCGATGGCAGGCGATGCAGCTCGCGTTGGTATCCTCAATGACCCGCCGATCAGGCGCGACATTCTGCCAGTGCCAGTCGCCGTCGGCCGGGTCAAACCCGGGCGCCTCCTTGCGCATCACGCGCCAGCGCACCAGCATCGCATCATTCGTGCAGATTTCCCCGCTGTATTCCTCTTTCACCAGCACGCTGCCGACCGGCAGCGGATCAGCATTATCGAGATACGGCTGCACCGCGATGCTGTTCGCCAGCACGCGGATCGTCACCCCGCCATGCTCGATGCTGAATCGGCAGTCGCGTACCTCCGTATAGCTCTCACGATAATTCGCGGGAAACACCGGCTCGATGCCGCCCGCGCTGTTGTTATTCGCGACGTTCGCATTGCTCACCGAGTTCACATTGGCGTTGGCGTTGCTTCCGCCATTCGCGTTGGACGCGCCATTGCCGTTGCCCGGCATGGACGAGCCGATCGGCGTCGGCGTGCACGCGAAACTCGCCAGCAAGAGATACACGCCGGCTGCCCGGAAATTGCGTGGCAGCCGGCGTGTGATAATCCTGGATTCCGTAGTTTCCGCGCTGCTCATTTACCTCTTGATCTTGCGAATGCGACCGTTAAACGTATCGCTGACATACAGGTCGCCGGCCGCATCGAACGCTACGCCGAACGGACGACTCAGCATGGCCGTGGCGGCCGGCCCGCCGTCACCGCTGTACCCCCGCTGGCCCGTGCCCGCGATGGTGGTGATGACGCCCGTGGTCAGGTTGATCATCCGCACCTTGTTGTTGTTCGTGTCCGCGAGGTACAGATTTCCATCCGGGCCGATCTCCAGATCCCCCGGAAAGTTGATCTGGGCCGCGGTCGCCGGCCCGCCGTCACCGCTGTCGCCCGCCATCCCCGTACCCGCAATAGTACGCACGGTGCCCGCCACAACTCCACTGGTGAACCCCAGGTCCGTGAATTCCACGCTGCGGATACGGTGGTTGAGGGTGTCGGAGAAATAGATCACCCCATTTTGAGCCCGGGCGATGCCGCCCGTCGGCTCAGGATTGCTGCCGGCCGGGAAATTCAGGTCCGTCATCAGCGGGGGATTGCCGTCCCCATTGAAGCCCTTCGTGCCCGATCCCAGCACCGTCGTAATGATACCGTCCCCCAACTGGGTCGCATAGTTGCGGATGACCCGCATCCGCTGATTCCGCTGGTCGAGCAGGAACAGGTTGCCGTCCGGATCCAGCACAGCATGCGCCGGCTGATTGAAGCGCGCCGCGGGCGAAGCCGGTCCGCCATCGCCGGCAAATCCCACGCCCCGGCCGGCCGTCACCAGCACCAAGCCTGTCGCGGGATCGTATTGCCGAATCTTGTGATTGTGCCAGGCCATGACCGTCAGCTTGCCATTGGGCAGCTCGATCAGGTCCGTCGGGTGATTCAGCGAGACCGTGGTGCCAACCGCGCCGGGCGGCGTCAGGTCGCTCAAATCCGCCGGACCATCACCCACAAAATCCGTTCCCACGATCGTGCGCAAGGTCTGATCGGCCAGCACTTCGCGCACTTTGTGGTTGTTCCAGTCGAGCAAGTAAGTATGACCGGACGGCGTGAACTCGATGTCGAACGGCCAATAGAGTGCCGAGTGCAGCCGGTCTTTGCCATCGCCGTCGAAGGCTTCCAGGCCCGTGCCCGCGTAGGTGCAGATGCTGCCGACCGTATCCGTGCATGGAATTATTTCGACGGGCGGCTCGCCGCCGCCGGCATTCGGATCGAAATCGGGCGGCAGCTCGGCCGTTATGCGGCGAATGCGATGATTATGCGTATCGGCGATGTAGACGTCGCCGTTCGGCGCGACCGTCAGCCCGTAAGGCCGATCGAGCTGCGCGTCGGTGGCCGGACCGCCATCGCCGCTGAAGCCATTCATACCCGTGCCCGCGATGGTGCTGATGGTACCGTCGGGCAGGACTTTGCGGATCACGCTGTTCATCGTGTCGGCGATGTAAACGGTCGTCGCGCCCGAGGCATCCACGACGACTTCGACATCGCTGGGCGTGTCGAGCTGCGCCGCCGTCGCCGCGCCGCCGTCACCGCTGTAGCCCGGCGTGCCATTGCCGGCCACGGTGGTGATCGTTCCCAGATTGTCGATCATCCGGATCACGTGGTTGCCGGTGTCGGCGAGCCAAATGCGATCGCGGCTGTCCACGAACAATCGCCCGGCCGGAGGCGCCGCCTGCCCGACGGGCGAGTTGATCCGCGCCATTTCCGCGCGCTGCCCGTCGCCGACATAGCCCTGCATGCCATCGCCGCAGAATGTCTCAATGACGCCGTTCGCGTCGATCACGCGGATGCGCTGATTCGCCTGATCGGAAATGTAGAGTGTGCCACTGGTATCGAAACCAACGGAACTGGGCAGGTCCAGGTCGGCCATGTTCGCCGGTCCACCGTCGCCGCCAAAAGCGCGCCTTCCCGTTCCGGCAATGTTCTCCAGGAGGTTGGTCGTCAGATCGAGCCGTTTGACCTTGCTGTTGTGCCAGGCCGCGACCAGCATTCGTCCCTGGCGATCGAACGTCACATTCGTCGGATGGTTCAGGGCCGACGAGAGCGGGTCGCCGTCGGGTGCATCGCCGATCTGACCTGTACCCAGGATGGTCTCGACGTTGTTGCCCATCATTCGCCGGATGCGATGGTTGTTCCAATCCACGATGATGACAGCGCTGTCCGGTGCGATCGTCACGTCCTGCGGCAGGTACAGGGCGATATCGAGCGGTGCGCCACTTTCGCCGTTGAAGCCCGCATAGCCGGCGCCGGCCACGGTTGTGATGACCGGACGTGCGTCGACGGGCGGTGTGTTGGCATTGGTGTTATTCTGCCCCGTGCCGTTGTTGGTTGCGGAGGGCGTGCCCGAGGGCATCGAGCCGGGGCAACCCGCCAGCGCTGACACGAGCAGAACCAAAGCCGATGCGGCATGCCGCCGCTGAGCCTTCACCATTCGCATGACGTACATTGAACCCGTCTCCTGTCCTCTGGTGCGGCCGTCCGGCTGCACGGATTACAATCACGGCCTCACGATTGCTGTACCTGGACCAATCAGGGGATCGACCCGTACGCTCGAAGTGTCGCCTCCCCAACCTGCCCGACAAGCCCTCGCGGCTGCAAGTCGGAATCCAGCACAGCATCGCAGAAGCCGTGCCAGCGTGAAAACCAGACATCGGTCGGTATCCATGATATTCCATAGCCCGCGTTGTGGAAAGCACTTGCGAGCTTCTTCTGCGAAAAGCCCTCGGGGCATCAGGTCTACGGGCCAGCCCTGCCAGCGAGAACGTCTGGTAAGGATTTTTCCAGCACAGATTTGTTCCTTTCCGCCTTCGCCCGAACCCGAAACCAGCAAGATTACCATTACCAGATTCCTGAATGCGGCCAGACCCCTGGACGCAGCGCGACCACGTTTAACCGCAGGCCCCCTTCACTGCGGTAAACTGCGGGCCGCGCTGCGAATGGCGAGCGCGTGTTTGATGGCGCTCCTCAGCGCACCCCTTCGGGGTTGCGGCTAAACTTAGTTTGCCCAGGCGTCGGCCCTCTGGTATACGCCGCCCGGCCGTCGATGTGGCGCGCGGCCTCACCGTGCGACGTCGCGAGCGCTGGCTCGGCGAATTGGCTTTCAAGATTCGAGAGAACTACTGATGGCAACTCGCACGTCCACAAAATCGTTTGTCGGTGTCCTCCTTGCTGGCGCCGCTGGACTGCTCTTGACGGCCTGCCCAGCACCCACCGGCCAGAGCCCACCCGCCAACGTCGACCGCAACGCAGCGAACGTCAACCTGAATCGAAACCGGAATCAAAATCAGAACGGCAATGTCATCGGTGTTGCGAGCTGGCAATTGGTGCTGCGGAATCAGCCGGCGGCGTTCTTGTCCGTGTCGGGAACTTCGGCCAGCGATGTGTATGCGGTCGGCGCCGACCCGAACGATGGCCGCGGCCCGGTCGTCCTGCGCTACGACGGCGTGAACTGGCAGCGACTCAACACCGGTCAGACGGGCGATCTGTGGTGGATCAGCGACCGGCCGATCGGCGGTGCGCTGTATCTGGCGGGCGAGAACGGTTTGGTGCTGCGATTCGACCCTGCGACCGGAACATTCGAGCGACTCCTGGCCCCCGGCGGCGAAACGCTTTTCGGGGTCTGGGGCACCAGCGCGAACGATCTGTGGACGGTCGGCGGCAATCTACTGATGCAAGCCAGCAGCGGCGTGATCTACCACTTCAACGGCATGAGTTGGACACGTCAGGATCTTTCGACTGCATCTCCCAACGGCGTGCCGCTCGTTTTCAAAGTGTGGGGCCGCAGCGAGACTGAGGTCTACGCGGTCGGCTTCTTCGGCCTGATCTTGCGCTTCAACGGCACAATCTGGACGCGCCTGCAGAGCGGCGTGGCCGGCGACCCGCCGCTGCTGACCGTGCATGGCAACGATAGCATCGTCGCTGCTGTGGGCGGCAACAACGAAGGCGTCATTCTCGAAGGCCTGGACGGCACGATCACCAACCGCGCCATGCCCGGTACGAAAGTGCTGAATGGTATCTTCATCGCCGGCACCGGCTTCGGCGTGGCTGCTGGGCGCGAGGCCGAGATCGCCTTCCGCAACAACGGCGTCTGGACCGTCCAGCAAACCGGCTTCACCACTATCCGCGATTTCCACGCCGCCTGGATGGATGATGCTGGCGGACTGTGGGCCGTCGGTGGCAACATCCTCAGCCAGCAGCTCAACGACGGCATGATCGCCCACTTCGGCCCCGAGCCGATCAGCTCCGAAATCGTCTGCAACTGAATCCCGAGATCCCCATCAGAACCCCCCACGCAAGTGGGGGTGACACGCGCGCGTAGGCCGTGCGCAGCTCACCCCGCCTTCGCAGGCGGGGTTCTGAGCGTCGTACACGCGAGTACGGCGCGCTCGCATTTTTGTGCACCGCGAGCGATCAGCGCGCGCGTTGTTATAGATAGGCTCAGCGGGCGCGACGGGTGCGCTCGTTGGCTCGGGCAGGGAACCCGAATTCACCAGCGCCGGCGCCAAACGAACCCACCGGCTGCGGTGCGGACGGGATCGGATCCCCTGGCGGGACAAGCACTTATGGCTCGAAATCAGCGTGATTGAATTATTTTCGACATTGGGTTATATTGGATATTCGCGGTCTTACGCCCGTCCCGTCTTCGAGGAGCACATGCCATGTTCCCTGCCAACCCATGCCAGCGCGCAGCGCGATCGGCCCGCATCATCTCCGTTCTGATGTTCGCGGCCACGGCTTCCGGGCAAACCTGGATCACGTTCACTAACCAGACCAGCACGC
>DASXUA010000598.1:0-2751 GCA_036505095.1 Phycisphaerae bacterium | reverse complement strand
TACCTCAGTGGCGCCTTCGTTGGGCAGCTCCGAGTAATAGGTCGTGTTTCCGCCCACTGTGACGGCCGTGAAGTCGGGCCGATTCGTCCCCTCCCACTTCGTGTTGTTCACCAGCACCTCCAGCGGATCGTCCGGACCTTGAATCTCGTTTAACGTGAGCTGGCGCGTGTTGGCGACGGCAACGCCCGGCGCCAGCGTGCCGGTGGTCGGATTGACCAGGCGCACGATCTGCTGGCTGCCGGTGCGCAGCGGGATGCCGCTGGCCGGGTTGTAGCTCAGATCCATCATCGCTCCCGTCTGCACGCGGAACTGGAGGATGCGACCCACGGTCATGCCGTGCGGCGGCGCGCCGAATGGATACGGCGTTCGTCCCGAGTTGCGCATGAGCAGGTTTTGACCCTGGTAGCCCGCGAAATCGATGATCACATCGGCCCGCTCCCCCGGCAGGAGCAGCAGCTTTTGCTTGCGGCTCATGTCGATCTTCACCGGCGCGTCCAGGTAACCTCCGTCGGTGGCGATTTGCCAGACGGCAGGCCCGGCCGCTGCACTCGCCGTGCCCGGCGTGACGGACAGTTCATAGGTCCGCGCGTTAGAGCCATTGACGATCAGGAAGCGATAACGCTTCGGTTGCACGTCGAGGTAGGGCCAGACTTTGCCGTTCACCGCGATCGTGTCGCCGACGAATTCCGGAACCCAATATGGATGCTCGGGGTTTTCGGCCTCGGTGGGGAAGTAAAGCTGACCGTTGACATCGAACATGCGGTCCTGGATGACCAGCGGAATCAGATAGTCGACGGCCCCGCCGGCGCCCTGTTGAAGTCCGACGGGATGCAGTCCCGTCGGAAGCGGCAGGTTCGGATCCACGATGTCATAGGCGCCCGCCAGCCCGGCATAGACGTTGAGGCGCGTCAGACCCAGCGCGTGATCGTGGAACCAGATTGGCGCCGCCTCCTGGTCATTGGGATAACGATACACGGCCTCATTGCCCGCGACGGCCACTCCGGGCCTGGTGTAATACCCGTGCCCATGGAGCAAACCATCGCTGGTAAACCAGGCATCCGGCCCGCCATCGAGCACCGGTGGCACGTCGCCGCCGTGCAGGTGGACGACCGCCGGGATCGGCCCGTCATAATGCTGATCGCACGGCGGCATCGGCGGCATGCCGGGCACGATGCTGTGTGCGCACATATTCATTTCGCCGCCGAGCGGATCGGCCCAGTGGAGCGTCTGATCGGTGGCATATTTCCACGCCATGACGTTCGTCGTGCTCGCGTAACCCAGGTCGTTCACGAACCGCAATTGCGCGGGCGCGCCGCGTGTCGCGACCACTACCGGGCCGGTATAGGTCGCCAGCGGCGATGTGGGCGCGTCCGGACCGACGATGTACCCCCAAACCCACGTGCCCGTGTAGGCGCCTACCGCCGGGACGAATGTAGACGGCAGCATGTTGGCCTTGAACTCGCGCATGTGCAGCTCGATCTCGTCCGGCCCCGCGACCACGGTGGCGATCGAACCGCCCGAAACGCTCAGCGTCGGAAGCGGATCGACAAATTGCGGGATCGAGCTGCCCGGAAGCTGCGCCTGCTGTTGCGCCGCAGCGGTCGTGACCAATCCGACAGCGACGAAAACGCTGAATCGGAGCTTGATTGACATGTCTCTACCCTTCTTTCTGGAGATCTGATGCATCGCCGTTGGCTCGTCGTGCGCGCCCGCCAGCGATGCCGTTCCATTCGACGATGTTGCAAACCATGTACCAGCATCCGGAAGGCGCCTCGCGCGCGTCGGCGCTCCTGAGCACCCGCCCGCAACGACTGGAACTTGTGGTCGAATCGCTCCAGAGACCCGCGGGCTGCGCGAAATCGCGCAGGTCCTTGGGGGATTTCGCACAGGCGCCGGGGGATTCTCGCGCGTGACGCTGGCACGGAACGCGGAATGACGCGTGTCAAGTCCGATCACGCGACAACAACGGTTGGCATGCGTAGTGCTTAGTGTTCATTCGCACGTTTCACGAGTCCGATCAGCGGACGCGCGGCGCGGGAAGTGAGGAGTTCAATTCGATGAATGCCGGCAGCCGCCATAAACGGAGTTGGATCTCGAAACAGGGCGCGCAGAGCGCCCGGAGGTAGTAGCCATGAAGAAGAGGTTCGCCGAAGGGCGGATCTTCTACGTGAATTGCAAGATGCCCTTCGAGTACTTCCTCGACTGCTTCCAGTGGGAGCACCCGTTCTTCCTGGTCTCGCAGCTCGAGGATGGGCGGATCGCAATCGTGCCCAACGCGCTGGTCATCCCCAAGACCCTGTGGCAGGCGGGGTATGGGCCGCAAGACATCCTGCCCACGGAGTATGAGTACGTGACAACCAAGTGGGGGGCGTACCCGCTGATCATCACGGCCCACCCCATCTACAAGGTGGAGGAGTGGTTTAAGAAGTTCGAGCGCTACGTGCTGCCGATGTGCAAGCAGACGCTGGCCGACTTCGTCAACGCCTCGTTCGAGACGCTGCCGCTGAAGTTCGAGCCGATCCGAACACCCGAGGCGCTGGAAGTCTAGCGCCGGGCCCCCAAGCCGGTATGAAGAGGTGAGCGCGCGCGGCTGCCGGGCTCACCTCACTTCTTGCGCGCCTGCGCGAATTCACGCAAGTGGCTGTGGATTCCCGCGCACCGATGCCGCGGACCAGCGGGCATCAGCCGGATTGGGCCCTGCTGAAGCGCTGGAATCGAATTCGCTCACAAGTTTCGACATGGTACGTCAAT
>DASXUA010000597.1:0-9598 GCA_036505095.1 Phycisphaerae bacterium | reverse complement strand
GGCTCAAGTTCGAGCTGCACGGTGAGAAGCTGCGCGGCATCTGGAACCTGGTGCGGATGAAACCGCGACCCGGCAGAAAAGCAGAGTGGCTGCTCATCAAGCACGGGGATGAATTTGCGCGGCCGGCGAGTGAGTACTCGGTAACAGAGGCTGAGCCACTAAGCGTCGCTTCGGGCAGGGATCTGGACGAGATTGCGTCGGGCGACGGAAGGGTCTGGCAGAGCCGCCCGGCCGCACGCAGGGCGAAGCCGCGAAGGAATGCGAAACGAGCTGAAAACCGGCGCGTGGATCCGGCGTCGGTGCCAGGCGCGCGGCCGGCCGTGCAACCGGATTTCATCGCGCCGCAGCTCGCGACGCTGGTGAGCTGCGTGCCGGAGGGCAACGAGTGGTTGCACGAACTCAAGCTCGACGGGTATCGGCTCGTGTGTGTACTGAGCGACGGCGAAGCGCGGCTGCTGACGCGCCGTAGAAACGATTGGACGGCAAGATTTCCGGAGATCGCGCGGTCCGTGGAGCGACTGCCCATCAAGAATGCGATCATCGACGGCGAAGTGGTCGCGTTGAACAAGGCCGGTGCTTCGGACTTCCAGGCGCTGCAAAACGCCATGAAGTCCAGCGGCGGCGCTCCATTGGTTTATTACGCTTTCGATGTCTTGCATTGCGAGGGTTACGACCTGACCAAATCGCCGCTCATTGAACGGCGCAAGTTCCTCAAGAGCCTGATATCGGCCGCGGCCGACAAACGCCGGCTGAGGTTCAGCGAGCATATCGTTGGCCGGGGACCGGAGTTCTTCCGGCAGGTCTGCCAGATGGAGGTGGAGGGCATTGTCTCGAAGCTTGCGGACAGCCCGTACGAGTCGCGCCGCAGCACGAACTGGCGGAAAATCAAATGCAAGAGCGGCCAGGAGTTTGTTATCGGTGGATTTACCGACCCGGCGGGCGCGCGCACCGCGTTTGGCGCGCTGCTGGTCGGGCATTATTCGCCCGACGGGCGGTTGATGTATGCGGGTCGGGTAGGCACCGGGTTCAATGAAACGAGATTGCGGCAACTCGGCGCAAAGCTGCGCCAGATCGAGATCCCCAGGAGCCCGTTCGCAGATGCACCTCGGGAGCGCGGCGTTCACTGGGTTCGTCCCGAGCTTGTAGCCGAAGTGGAATACGGCCAAATCACGCGCGACGGGAGAATCCGGCATCCGGTGTTCAAAGGTCTGCGGCTGGACAAATCGCCGAGAGAAGTTGTGCTGGAGAAGCCTGTCAAAGGGCCAAGTGATGGCACGAGGCGCTAATTAGAGCCCTTATCCCGTGCCCAAACGGTCAGGCGAGTATCTGCGCTACCGTTCACTTGATGGAGACGACGCGTACGGATCCTTCACGGCGGTCGATGTTGATGCTGACGCCGGGGCCGTAGCGCTTCAAGGTCAGGTCGACCGAACTGGTATCGACGCGCAAATTGCGGATGCGCACTTCTTCCAGAAACTCGGGCAGGAGCGGCTGGCAGAAGCGCACTTCTCGCGCCGCGGCGCAGATGGAGAGGCCGAGGCAGGCCTGTAGGAGGAGAAAGACCGCGCCGGCCGCCCAAGCCTGCGGCGCGCACGCTACTGGATAAAGCGTCGGGCCTTCGCCGGGGCGGCGGTGAAACCCGCAGAAAAGTTCCGGCATGCGGTTTAACTCAACAAAAATGGACGCGTCCAGCAGCCCCCCCATGAGGCGGCCGACCTCCGTGCGGAAACCGCAGTCGACCATGCCCCAGGCAATCAATGAATTATCGTGCGGCCAAATGGAGCCGTTGTGATAGGACATGGGGTTGTAGCGCGGCTCGCCGGCCGCCAGCGTGCGGATGCCCCATTCGGAATAGAAATCCGGGGCCATCAGGGCGCGGGCCACGCGCTGACCGCGCTCGCGGCTAGCAATGCCGGTGAACAGACACTGACCCGCGTTGGACGAGCGCACCAGGCAGGGCCGCTTAGCGCCATCGAGGGCCAGCGCGTACAGGCCCAGCTCTTCGCTCCAGAAGGCCTGCTCGAAGCGTGTGCGCAGCTCTTCGGCTTCGCGCTGCAGCTTGCGGGCGCGGGTGGCGTTGCCAAGCATGTCAGCCAGGCCGGCGGCGCGGCGTTTGGCGGTGTAGACGTAGCCCTGCACCTCGCACAGCGCAATGGGCGGCTCGGCCAGCGTGCCATCACGATGGAAGACGGCGTCGCGCGAGTCCTTCCAGCCCTGGTTGTTCAGGCCCTGCGGCGAATGGCCCAAGTATTCGACGAAGCCGTCCCCATCCAGGTCGCCGTACCGATCGATCCAGCGCAGGGCACGCTCGATGTTCGGCCAGAGCTGCTCGATCAAGGCGCGGTCGCCGGTGCGCTCGAAATACATACCGGCCAGCATG
The DNA here is from genome assembly GCA_036505095.1 of Phycisphaerae bacterium. Classification (GTDB taxonomy): domain Bacteria; phylum Planctomycetota; class Phycisphaerae; order UBA1845; family UBA1845; genus DASXUA01. The sequence continues at coordinate 7,218 of DASXUA010000597.1, read as the reverse complement.
ATGAACAAGGGCGTGGCGTCGACCGTGCCGTAGTAACGGCCGAACGGTACCTCGCCAAGATTGGCCATCTCGCCCCAGCGGACTTCATGGATGATCTTGCCGGGCTCGGCGTCGTGCTGGGGATCGGTGCGCTCCGCCTGGCTGGCGGCCAAGTACTTGAGCACGCCCTTGGCGATCGCCGGGTTGACCCACAAGAGCTGCATGGCGGTGATGATGCCATCGCGCCCGAAGACCGCGTTGAACCACGGGATGCCGGCATAGGGGTAGGGACCTTCCGAGGTCTGCGTCACCATCACCCGCAGATCGACCAGCGAGCGATTGACCCAGTCATTGAACTGCTCATTGGAAGTATAGATATCACCATACTCGTCCTTGCTGGATTGCAGCTCGCTGACGGCAATCTCGAGCATCGGCTCGTAATCGTGCAGGACGACCGGCCGCGCGGCGCGCACCGGTTGCCCGTCGGAGCCGGCGCTGAGGGGGCCGTTGTCCGACACGCGGCCGGTCGATTCGCCCGAGCCGACGCCCAGGACGCGCGGCAGCGGATGCTCCTGCCCCTCGGCGTGCGCGGCGATGCGCTCGCGCACGCGCCGCCGCAGTTTGAGGCGCGCCGGGGCCATTTCGCAGGCGATCGTCAAATCGAGGGTGATCGGCTCACCGGGCCGCAGCCGGCCCGAGAACTCCGCCTGGGTCGCGGTCACTTGCTGCGGCGCCGGCGCGAAGATCAGGCGCGTCGCGCGGACCAGACCGTCCAGGCCGTCATAGCTCAGGCGCACCTCGCCGCTGTCGACCTGCGGCGCGCGGAGCGTGCCGCGCCGCGGGCGCTGCGTGCCACGCACCTCGAAGATGTCGACGAAGTCGGCGTCGTAACGCAACGTCAGGGCATAGTCGATGTCGTTCAGCGCAAAGTTCGCCAGGCGCAGCCGCGTATAGCAGGCGGCGTCCCACAGGAACATGGAGCGGAAAGCATGCAGCGTACCGCGCGGGACGGCCACTTCGCCGTGCTCGAGCAGGTCGGGATTGGTCAGGTCGACGCCCACCAGCAGATTGTCCTGCTTGACGGCCGACGACAGCAGCAGCAGGCGGCGACTGCCGAGCAGCAACTCGAAGCGCGACAAGAAACGCGTGCCCTCGTGATACAGACCGGCCGCGCCGCCCATGCGCATGGGATGGAAGTCGCCGTAGCGGTCGAAAATGGCGAAGGTTTCGCCATGCTTGACCACGCGCGTCGGCTCGTGCGCCAGCGACGACGTGGCCAGAATATAGAACTGCTCCCCAACCTGAATGGTTTCATCGACCATGTCTTGGCATCCCGCTCCCTAACGCTCGCGGCTCTTGATCGATCAAGCTACGGCTGGGAGCGGCCAGCGCTTCTGCCCGGAAATCAGGGATTGGTACAGCGCCAGGTAATCATCCGCCATGCGGCGCACGCTGAAGCGCTCTTCGAATTCGGCGCGCACCCGCGCCCGATCCAGCTTGCAAGCGCGCTGCACGGCCGCTACCGACTGTTCGAGGCTATCGACCACGAAGCCCGTCACCCCGTCGTGCATGACCTCGGGCACCGAGCCGCAGCGCCAGGCGACCACCGGCGTCCCGCAGGCCATCGACTCGATCATGACCAGGCCGAACGGTTCGGGCCAATCGATTGGGAACAGCATGGCGCAGGCGCTGCCGAGCAGCTCATCCTTTTCGGATTCGCCGACCTCGCCGATATACTCGATCAGCGGATCGTCCATCAGCGACTTGATCTTCGTCTCGAAGTACTCCTTATCGGCATCATCAATCTTGGCGGCTATCTTCAGCTTCATTCCGGCGCGTTTCGCAATTTCGATCGCCCGGTCGGGGCGCTTCTCGGGCGAGATGCGCCCGACAAACGCCAAATAGTCGCCCGGCATCGGCCGAAATTGCAGCAGATCCTCGGGCAGACCGTGATACACGGTCGCCTGCCAGTTCATCCAGGGCAGCGGCTGACGCTGCGAATCAGAAATTGACACCACGGGGGCGTCGCGGAACTCCTGCATCAGCGGCACGAGGTCGGGGATGTCCAACCGGCCGTGGAACGTCGTCGCGGTCGGCACCGGGCAGCGTCGCGCCAGCGGCAGGTGCAGGTACTCCAGATGCACGTGGATGACGTCGAACTGCTCTGCTTGCTGGAAGACTTTTTCGAGCATGAGCAGGTGCCAGGCCTGGCGATCCATACAGGATTCATCGAGACGCAATGCCGAGCGGCAGCAGGGGACCAGACGGGCGCTCGTTCGCGAGTCGCCGCTGGCGAACAAGGTGACATCATGGCCGCGGCGAACAAGCTCTTCCGTCAGCCAGGAAACGACGCGCTCGGTGCCCCCGTAGTTGGCCGGGGGCACGCTCTCAGCCAGCGGGGCGACTTGGGCGATACGCATAACTTCTCTCCAGCGCTCCTCCCAGGCCCACACATTATATGCCTGGGGTACAATAGTTCGGCGACTGGGCGACCGGCCAGATTCGTGCCAGACGGCGCTTCGGGCCACGCTGGGGGATATTCCATGTTGTTTGCACAGACCTTGTCGCGATGTGGCGCACTGGTGGTCGTAGTCGGCTTGTTCTCCGCGACGCAGGCACGTGGCGGCGATGAGCCCCCGGCGCCTGCCTCTCCATCGGCCGAAACGCGGCCAGCGACTCGACCGGCCGTGCCCATCCTGCGCGGGCAGGTGCTCAATCACGTCGGCGGCGGCATCGGCAAGGTCGAGGTCATTGTCAGAATCCCGCGCGGCACCGCGGACCCCGATCGCCAGACCGACGTCGTGGCCCAAGCGTTCACCGACGACATGGGCGACTTCGTGGTAACAGCCGAGCAGCGCATCCCTGGGCCGCTGGTCGCGCAGCTCAAGAAAGCGGGCTACGCGGAGATCACGCGCGACGTCGAGCCCGGGCGCGAGGGCAAAGTGCCGTTCCTTGATGTCGAAATGCAGGGTGGTCTGAAGATCAAAGGGCAGGTGCGCGAGATCGCGGAGCATAACGCCGTCAAGCATGCCCGCATCCTGGTGCGTTCGGCATATAAGGAGCTGACGGGCGAATCCGACGAGGAGGGCCGGTTCGAGGTTACGGAAGTGTTGCCCGGACCGGCCGAGTTGATCGTGGAGGCCGACGGCTTCGGCCGGCATCGCGAAGAAATCCGCGCGGCCGAAGACCTCGAACCGCTCAGCATCGAACTCAAACCGCAACGCATCGTGCACCTGAAGATTGTCGACGAGCACGATGAGCCCATCGCGGGCGTCACCGTCGAAGTGCTCGATCAACCACATGACGATTTCCGCACACAGGTGACGGATGCATCTGGAAAGGCGGATTTTCGCGGGCTGCATTTCGAAGCCGAGACGCTCGCGCTCCGCTTGACGCACGAGCGCTATGCCGGCTCGGCGGAATTCGATCGTAGCATCGAGTTGCCGAGCGACGCGGTCGAATCCAGCCATACGCTGACGATGACGCCGGCAGGCATCGTTTCCGGCATCGTTCGAGACGCGGTGAGCGGAGAGCCGCTGGGCGGCGCGCGGGTCATCGCCGGCAATCGCATCACGGCCCGCATGCCCATGACCTGGACGGACTTTGAAGGGCGCTTCAAGCTGACCGGCGTCCCGCCCGGCGAGGTGCCGTTGACCGTGCATCTGGCCGGCCACGCGCCGGGTCTGAAAGTTGTGGAGATCAAGCCTCTCGAGGAAGCGCAGGCAGAAATCATGATGCCCGCGCGTGCGACGGCCGGGGGCGTGGTTGTCGATGGTAACGGAAAGCCGATCAAGGAAGCCTACGTCTGGACCACGCGCTGGCGCGGCTTTGAAACGCTCGGCCTGCAGTCGCTTACCGATGAGGAAGGCCGCTTCGAAATTGCCAACGCGCCCGCGGACGAATTCGAACTGGTGATCATGGCCAGTGGCTACGAACCCTGTAGGGGCAACAAGCTCTGCGCCGGTCAGAAAGACGCCAAGTTCACGCTGACCGCCGCACACGGCGGCGCCGACAAAGACCAAGCGGCGCGCGCGGGTCCGCGGGCCGGCGAGGCGGCGACGAATATCGAGGTCATAACGCTCGAAGGGAAGAAGCTCGCGCTCGACAAACTGCGCGGCAAGGTCGTGCTGCTGGACTTCTGGGCGACCTGGTGCGGGCCATGCGTCGGCGAGGTGCCGAACCTGGTTAAAGTACACGAAGCTTTCGGCACGCGCGAGGATTTCGTGATGCTCAGCGTAAGCCTCGATCAGGATGAGCGTGCCCTGCGTGATTTCGTTCAGAAGCGGAAAATGACGTGGAATCACGCCTGCGGTGAAGACGGCGGCGCCGACAAGGCCGCTGACACCTACGGCGTGAGCGCGATTCCCGCGCTGTTTGTGATCAACCGCGAAGGCAAAATCGCCGCCTCCGGCCTGCGCGGCGGCGAGATCAAGAACCAGGTCCAAAAAGCGCTGGATGCCGGATCAGACAGCCGCCGCCGCAAAGACGAATGAAGTGTATTCCCTGTGTCGGACGCGGCTCTCTTTGAGAAAGTACAATGGTTCGCTTGTGCGCTTACTGGTCGCGCTAAGCTCGCTGTGGCTTGCTCCGGAGAGCCCTCTGCTGATTGCGACATGTTTACGGCGGTTCAGCACCCGGACCGAGACTCGATGTCCTCCAGGAGCAGGTAGACCTCCGTCCAAGACGGGTCGTTCGCCTCGCGGTGCTTCTTGGCGCGGGCCGCTGCTTGATGGCGATCTCCGATAATCTTCGAATAATCCGCCTGGGCTTTCGCTCCGAATGGCTGACGGAAGCGACGGGCCCACTCATGCCCGATGCGGTCCAGAACGCCCTGGCAATTCACAAAACACGCCCCGGTGTCGACGAGGTGCAAAAGCGTCCAGACTTCGTAGCATGGGTTGGACAATGCGACCCGGATTCCGCCAGCCTTTGCGTCGCGTTTTGCTTTCAACGCTGCACGCCTGCGATCAGGCGTGCCTTCAAGGTCGATCAAGGCCCAGGCGGAATCCTCGTCGGCCTCGTCGTGCGATTTGTCCTTCTGAAGCGCCGACGAACGCTTGATCGCCTCTTTGACCACCTCGGCCGCGGATGCGCGGTCATGGGGATTTCGTATCACCGTGAGCGTCAGCTTCTCCTTCACCACGCGCTTGAGCTGGTTGAAGTACGAAACGGCGGTGCGCGCGTCGTCGCAAACAACTATGACTACCGGCAGCGGTGCGCGTATCTGGGTGGGCCGCGATCCGTAGCGGTTTCGGCCGATGCCTCGTGATCGCCCGCGCTGGCGCGCCGCCACGCATCACTCCGTAAATGCTCCGACAGCCGGAAGCGCACCGTAGCGACCTTGCAGGTAGCGACGTCGAATATTGAGATTGTTTCGTTCCTTGAACTCCGCAACGGAGAATAGGCGGGCAGCTCCGCTGGAATCCTTCTCCGTAAAATAGATCTGGTCGCGGCGAAGTACAGCATCTTTCGCCTCATCGTCGAGCAGCGAGGTCTCGTGCGTAGCAAAAATCAACTGTCCGCGCGCGTTTTGGACCGGCACCTCACAGTTGAAGTGCTCGATTAGCGCGCGGAGCAGAACCGGGTGCATCGATGCATCAAATTCGTCCACGAATGCAGCCCGAGGCTTGTCGGCATGCGTGAGGTCGTACAGCAAAGGTGACCACTGCACGATGCGTTGTGTGCCAAGCGATTCCTTTTCGTAGGGTAACGGAGTCGGGCCGCTCCGGCCTGCGTGCAGAAGGCTCAATCGGGACATAGCATGTTTCTTTCGTCGCGGGGCGTCGTCTTCGACGCTGTCCTCCGTATCCCATCGGTGCAGCGCCCGCCACGCAATATCTGATTGAAGCGGGATTTCCTCACGCCGAACGTCAATAACGCCCACGTCAGCCGTCCTGAGCCTTGCGAGCAACCAGTCGCTGAAAGCACTGTCTTCGCGCGTCCTTTCGGCCACGTCAGTGCCCGCCAAGAATCGAGGAAAGAGAGCATCAGAGTGTCTGAGCAGTCGTCGCATTCCCACCGCAATGTGCTTCGCTAAGCCCGGCGCCAGGCTGTCACCCAACGAGAGCAGAAGAGCATTGGGACGAAACTCTTTGGCGACGAGTTCGAACTGTGCGTTCTCTGTCCACTCACCGCTTACATCTTGACGGTTGCGATCGATGAGCGTTCGCCGCGCCCCGTCCGGCAGGCAGTGCACTAGCCGTTCCGCAAGGAATGCAACACGGTCGAACGAAATTGAATAATCGTAAACTCGCCCCTCAATCACCGCCTTGGCACCAAGAGTCACTGACTCGCGTGACGGTGAGCCCAAGGCGAATGGCTCAAAGGGCGCGAGGCGAGTATCCGACGCTAGGCGTGAGGTCACCGCAAGAAGGTGCGAGAGCGCACCCGCAGCTCGCAACAGCGTTGACTTTCCTGAAGCATTGGCGCCGTAGAGTGCGACCGCACGCAATAGACGGAGCGGCTCGTCATCCCCTTCGACTCTTACTTCGACAATGCCGCGATCGGATTCCGGGTCAATCTCGGTCGCGAGCATCGACAGCCGAAACTCGTCGCGAAAGCAACCGAAGTTCTGGCCATAGAATTCGATGAGCACGTGAACCTCCGAGGCTTACCCGCGCAGAGTTCCTGCGCGCGTGTATACCTATGATAGCCATATCGGTCCGATTTGCCACATGGTAGAGCGGGCTCTAGCGTCAGGCGCAGATTTCCTGCGCAATTTCATACACTCCGCCGAAGTCCCTGCAGGCGCCATGCAAAGCGGTTTTCCATCCAGCCCCCTTCGGAATAAACTGCAAGACTAAACGGGTTCGCTGTTACGAGGAGATTGTCTGTGCGCCGCTTGATTATGCTCGGAGCGGTTGTCTGGTACGGAGCCGCGTTAGTGGGGAACTGCGACGGGTCGGAGCCCAAACCGGCCGCTCCGCCGGAACTTGGAGATGTCGCGTGGCGGCGCGGGCTTGAGTTGGCCGCACAGGCGGCGCGCAAGGACGGCAAGCCCTTGCTGGTGCTGTTCGATGAGGTGCCGGGCTGCGAGACCTGCAAAGGCTACGGCCGGAATGTGCTCACGCATCCGCTGCTCGTCGAAGCGATTGAGACCTGTTTCGTGCCGGTGGCCGTGTACAACAATATCCCAGGCGCGGATGAGCAGACGCTCAAGGCGTTCAAGGAGCCGGCGTGGAATAATCCGGTCGTGCGCATTATAGATGCCGAGTCCTCAGAACCCCCCACGCCAGTGGG
>DASXUA010000596.1:0-2314 GCA_036505095.1 Phycisphaerae bacterium | reverse complement strand
GGGGTTTTTCCAAAGAAAAGGGTTGGGTTAGCGGACATTCCGTGCCATCGAACAGTCGGCGCCCATACCGAGCGGCAGCACCGTCGGCAGATCCGCGCGCGACGAGTTGCCGAATCGCGGTCAAATAGCGTGAATTAATCCCGTACCGCCTGCTGTGCGGGCGCCAGTGTCGCGCGGTCTTTGAACAGGTCAATCCGCTGCCACACGCCGCGATTCCAGCGCCACCAGAGCGCCAGGCCCAGCACCACGATCAGCACGGCGGCCATCACCCACGGACCGAGGCTGCCCCACTGCGGCCGGAGCTTGGCCACCGCCAGTCCGCCGCTGATCAGGATAACCCAATGCCCGATGATCTGCACGACCGCCGGCCAAAGCGTGTCGCCGGCTCCGCGCAGCGCGGCACCGTAGATGATCCCGATGCCGTCGAAAAGCTGAAAGACGGCCGCGCAGATCACGATCACGGCGCCAATTCGCACGATCTGCGGATCATCGTTAAACAATCCGATCATCGTATGCCGCAGCAGCACGTACAGCAGCGACAGCGTCAGCATGAACCCCAGCGTCACTGCATTGGCGATGCGCGTGTAGCGCATGGCCAGATATGGCGCACCTTGGCCGATGGCTTTGCCGACCAAAGTGGTCAGACCGCGGCCGACCCCGATGATCGGCACAAACGCGATCCGCATGTACGTCCACGCGATGTTGCTGGCCGTCAGGTGCAGCGTGCCGAAGAGCGTTCCGACCAGGTAATTCACAAAGAAGGCCCAAACGAACACGTCGCTGAACCACTGCACCGCCTGCGGCACGCCCGTCCGCAGGATCTGCCAGAGGCGCGCCGCATCCAATCGCCAACTGTGCCGCGTCGCGAAGCGCAGGTCATAAGCGCGCGAAGTCATCCTCAGCCCGAGTCGCAACATGCGGTAAGTGGTCGCAGCCACTACGCCCCACGCGGCGCCCACGATGCCCAGCGCCGGCAGTCCGAACGCACCAAACATGAGTGCCCAGCCCACGAGCGCGTTGATAAAGATGCTCTCGATCACGGTCCACATGGTGACCTTGGGCCGGTGCACGCCGTTGAAGAACGATGCAAACGATTCGGCCGCAATCGCCGGACCGATCGTCAACACGCCTACGTTGCAATACGCGAGTTGCAGCGCCTGAACGTGCGGATCGTGGCGCAACCAGGCCATCAGCCAGGGCAGCACCAGCCACATCGCCATTCCACCGATCTGAAACAGCCCCGCGATATAGACGCCCTGCCAGGCGTACGCGCCGCACTCGCGCTCGCGGCCGCGCCCCAGGCATTGCGACGTATAGGTCGAGATCATCATGACGATCCCGAAGCCCAGCACGATGAAGCTCCACAGGATCATCTGCGCCGGCAGTAGTGCCGCCTGACCGTCGTGATCGTGACGGATCGTGATCATGATGAAGTCGGTCACGTCCATGAGCATGCGCGCCGACATGGTCACGACCGACGGAATCGTGATCACCGCCACCTCGCGCAGCACGCTGCGCGGCGCAGCGCTGCCGCGCTCGGACTCCAACTCGACCACAAACTCCGACATACCGCACCCGCTTCAGAACCCCGTCCCGCCAGGCGGGGCCGCCAAAAAAAAGCCCCGAGAGTTTCGCACTCCCGGGGCCGTTATCAGTCGAAAGACTCGAACGATCCTCAGGAGAATACCAGGCCGCCGTCATTAACCGTGCGCGGGTCGAATCCGCCGCGGCGGATCTGCCGCTGCATGCTGGTGACGGCCAGTTTGTTCGGCTTGAGAATCATCGGGATAACCTCGCCAATACCAGCAATATAGTTGCCGGCCCGTTCCGAGTCAACTATTCTCCCGAACTTTCGATTCACTGCCGCGGTTATTAGGGTGGCTGTGTCCATGAAACGTTGTTCCCCACCCGGATTTTGGACGCACCGCGCGCATCGTCCGGCGCCACGCCCACTTAGCGCGCGCTGTCACGACCCGAGCAGCGGCTTCGCCGGCGAATTCGGATCGAGCCTAACGGCCTGCGCGGCGTACTTGCGCGCGTTTTCCGTGTCCCCCTGTTTGTGGTAGGCGAACGCGGCGTCGGCGAAGCGCTGCGCATTCTCCGGCTGCAGCGCGCATAACGCGCGGTATTCAGCGATCGCGGCCGAGGTGTCGCCGGCCTTCATGCATGCGGCGGCCAGACCTTCGTGTGGCGCCAGGGCGAACGGGTCGATATAGATCGCCTGCCGATACCAGTGCCGCGCGTCCGGGAGCTTGCCCTGACGGTCGTAGATGCGCGCGACGTTCAGCGGAATGTCCGCATCGTGCTCTTCGCT
>DASXUA010000595.1:0-4941 GCA_036505095.1 Phycisphaerae bacterium | reverse complement strand
GTTCATCAGCGACCTCGAAAGGCGGAGGCGCTGACGGCATTCGACGGGTTCACGCCGCGCGGAGGTCACCCCCGACTGGCGTCGGGGGTTCTGACACGCGATTGCGGTGCTCAGCGACGATGGGTGCGGCCGAGGCGATCGGCCGTGGCGGACTTACCCGCGCAGTTTACCCGCCGCGGCAGGCGTGAAAGCATCCCGCCCGCTGCATGCTTACCCGCTGCGCGTGAAAGCATGCCACCCGGCTACGGACATGGCGGGTTGAAGGCAGTACAATCGCGGTATGTTGCCGCAAAGCCTGCTTCCTGATTGGCTGGATCAGAAGTATCTCATCGCGGCTGCGACGCTGCTGGTGCTGTTTCTGCTGTTGCGGCGGATTCGCTGGTCGGTGCGGCGGCGGCGGCCGGCGGTGATCAATCCGAAGCTGGCCAAGTATGCCGGACGCAGCGAGGCCGAGATCAACGCCGAGCTGGAAGCGGCGCGAAAGATTATTGCGACCAGCTCGACCGGACAGATCGCCGGCTATCGCATGGTGCGGCAGATCGAGGCCGTGTTTGTCGAGGGACTGCGCACGTCAGAGGAAGCCGTCCTGGCGCTGAAGGCCGCGGCGGCGCGGCGCGGGGCAAACGCGCTGATCAATCTGACGCAGCAGCGCACCACGGCTGGGCGGTGCGCGGCGCAGGGCGATGCGATTTATGTGCAGCCCGAAGAGACGGGGGATCAAAAGGGTTCAGGGTTCGGGGTTCAGGGTCCAGGTCAAGCTGAAACGTGAGCGATTAGCATTTCCGATGGCGGAGCGTTCGTATGGAAGGGAAACCACCGCGAGTTCTGAATGTCGGGCAGTGCAACTTGGACCACTCGAATATTCAGCGGACGCTCTCGGCCGCGTTTGGGGCGCAGGTCGAGCGGGCCGACACGCTGGATCAGGCCGTGACGCGGACGCGCGCCGAGCGCTTCGACCTGGTGCTGGTCAACCGCATTCTGGATGTGGACGGCAGCACCGGACTGGATGTGCTGCGCCGGCTCCAGGAAGATGACCAGACGCGCGACATGCCGGTGATGCTGGTCAGCAATCATGCCGACGCGCAGCGGGCGGCGGTGGCGCTGGGGGCCGCGCCGGGATTTGGCAAGAACGCGCTGGACGATCCGGCGACGGTGGCATTGCTGGCGCGTTATCTGAATCCACAGACGACGCAGATTTCCGCAGAGGAGAAGCCTGACCCATGAAGCGCTGGCGTGCGGCGCGGCTGGATGCGCTGCCCCCCTACCTGTTTGTCGAGATCGATCGGCGCAAGCGCGCGGCGCTGGCGGCCGGGAAGGACGTCATTAATCTGGGGATCGGCGACCCGGACTTGCCGACGCCGCGCTTTATCGTGGACCGCATGGCCGAGGCCATCCGCGATCCGGCGAATCATCAGTATCCGTCCGGAACCGGCAGTGCGGATTTTCGGCGGGCGGTGGCCAGCTTCTGTTCGCGGCGTTTTGGAATCACTTTGGATCCGGATCGTGAAGTGCTGGCCGTCATTGGGACGAAGGAAGGACTCGGACACCTGCCGCTGGCTTGCGTCAATCCGGGCGAGACGGTCCTGGTCCCCCAGCCGGGCTATCCGGTCTACGAGTCGGCCACGATCTTTGCCGGTGCGGTCCCTTTCCACCTGCCACTCACCGAGGAGCATGGCTGGCTGCCGCAGCTTGAAGCGATTCCGCTCGAGGTGCGCCGGGCGGCGAGGCTGATGTTCCTGAATTATCCGAACAACCCGACGGGCGCCACGGCCACGCGCCGGTTCTTCGAGGAAGCGATCGCGTTCGCGCGACGGCATGATATCCTGATCGCGCATGACGCGGCCTACGCGGAAATGTACCTGCCGGCGACGGGCGGCGCGCGCGGCGCGACGGATCCGCGGGCGCCGAGCATTCTCGAAGTGCCTGGCGGGCGCGAGGTGGCGGTCGAGCTGCATTCGCTTTCGAAGACATTCAACATGACCGGCTGGCGGTTGGGCTTCGCCATCGGCAATGCCGACGCCTTGGCGGCGCTGGCGGGAATCAAGAGCAACATGGACTCGGGACAGTTCAACGCGATCCAGCAGGCGGGCATCACGGCGCTGGAGCACAGCGAACATCCCGACGTGCGGGCGTGTCTGGAGGTTTATGCGGAGCGGCGCGATATCGTCGTGGCGGGATTGCAGGAAATGGGAATTACAGTGAGAGCGCCGCAGGCAACTTTCTATGTATGGGCGCGCTGCCCGGCCGGTTATCAGTCGATGGAGTTTGCCGGCAAGGTGCTCGAGCAAGCCGCCGTGGTGATCATTCCCGGCGTGGGATTTGGCGCGGCCGGGGAAGGCTATTTCCGCGTGGCGCTGACGGTGCCGGCGGAACGCATCCGCGAGGCGCTGCAGCGGTTACGCCGGATCGCGTTCTGACTGCGCTCGCGCCAGCCGAGCGTCCGCGCCGGCAGGGTCGCCACGGCGACTCTTCGAGATGCCGGCGGTACGTGCCGGCTGGAAGCCGGCGCTACAGCGCATGGCTACCCGGCTGAAGCCGTGAAGCGATGCCACCCGACACCGCTACGGCTTGGTGTCCTTTTGCTCGACGCGTTTGAGGGCGTCGGTGATTTGCTGCTGGTACTTGGCCTCCTCGGGGGTCTTCTCGATGCGCTGCAGCGTGTCGCGCAGCAAGCCTGCGGCGCGGGCGAAATCGCCGCGGCAGCGGTAGACATCGGCCAGGTGCAGGACGGCGGCCGTCAGTTCCGGATCGAGCTGCACGGCCTGGCTCAGGGCGCCGAGCGCCTCGTCGAGCTGACCGGCTTTGAAATAGGCCCAGCCGAGCGTGTCGTGCACCTCGGCGATCGGGGCAAGCTGCACGGCCTTGCGCGCGTACGGGATCGCTTTGAGCGGCTCATGCAGCGCGTCGGTCAGCACATAGGCCAGGTTGTTCAGACCCGCCAGGCTGTTGGGATTCAGCCGCAGCGTTTCCTCGTAATAGTGTCGCGCCGCCTGGTTGTCGCCCTCCTCGGCGCATAAGGAGCCGATCTGCAGCGAAACGTTCCAGCGCACCAGGTCGTGCTCGGCTTTGGCCAGGAGACCTTTAAGCTGCTCGATAGCGGCGCTGCGGTCGCCGGAGAGGCTGGTCAGGGCGGCCACTATGAATTCATTGGGCAGTACCTGGGCCGGATCGTCAGGCGTAACACGGAATAGCTCCAGAGCGCGGGCGGCGCCCATGGCCGTGGCCGCGGCGCGCGCCACCGCCAGCGCCTGAACCAGGTCTTCCGGGCGTCCACCGCTGACGGCCGCGCGGTACTCGCGCACGGCGCCGTCCAAGTCGCCCTTGCGGACGAGTATGTTCGCATACGCCACCCGCAGGTCCGGCGTGCGCGTTTCGTCGGTGGAATGCGCCTCATAAAACTTGATGCCCTCGTCGACGCGATTCAGCCGCTGGCAGACGCCCAGGTAGGCGGCGACGGTGCGCGGATCGTTCTTGGTCAGCTCGCAGGCCTTTTGCAGGTCTTCCAGAGCGCGGGCGTGGTCGTTGGTCTGCAGGAGCAGCTCGGCGCGTTTCAAATACCAGGGAGCCTGGCGGATATCCTCGGGAAGGCGATTGATCCAGGTCGTGGCGACGTGCTGGGCATCGCCGGAGCGCTGCTGCCGTTTGTAGAAGTCGATGAGGGCGTCGGCGGCCTCGGGCATTTCGGGGTAGCGCTCGGCGAGGGACCGCAACTCGAATTCGGCCTTCTCCATCTGACCGGTGCGCTCGTACAGGTAGCTCAGGGTGCGGCGCGGCGTCAGGCCACGGTACTCGGGCGCCATGGCCTTGAGCCGCTCGAGGTCGGCGATGGCCCGGTCCCAGCGCCCGATGGTGAGCTGGAAGCGCGCCCGGGCGAAGATGGCGTCGGCGTAGGTCGTGTCCTTCTCGATGATCCCATCGGTGATGCGAATGGCCTCATCGACGTGGCCGCCACGGAATTCCAACTCGGCGCGCATGAGCAGGCCGAAGGGATCGCCGGGATACAACTTGACGTAGTTCTCGTCTTCGGTGCGGGCGCGGTCAAAATCCGTCAACGTCAGGAGGACGTTGAGAAGCTGGCGCCGCAGGCGGCGCTCGTGCGGGGACTTTTCAGCGGCGGCCTTGTCGATGGCGCGGCTGTACCAGTCGGCGGCCGGCTTGTTCTGCCCGATCGCGAGAAAGTGGTCGCCGGCCGCGCTCAGCGTGCGCGTGTCGGGATACAGCTCCGCGGCCGCGAGGAACGCGGCGCTGGCCAGCGGCACATCCCCCGTCTGGCGGTAATGCTGGCCGATCATGAGCTGGCCGAGCGCGCGGTGCTCGTTGTCGGCGGCCGCGGACACGAACTGCTCGAGTAGCTTCAAGGCGTCGTCGGCCCGGCCGATGGCATGCAGGAAGTTACTCCATTCGAGCATCACCGCGGCGTTGGCCGGGTCGGCCTGATGCGCATCGGCATAGCAGGCCTCCGCCTTCGGCAGGGTCTCGGCCTGCGGCAATCGCCGGCTGCGCAGGTAGAGCCGTGCCAGCTTTCGCAGATTTTCCACGTCCTTGGGATCGGCGGCGCGCTGCGCCTCGCGGCGCGGGATGGCCTCCTCGGGCGCGTCCAGTTCCTTGCGCTCCAGGAGCTGCTTCTTGATCCACTCATTCTCGGGCGCCAGCCGCTGGCAGACGTCGAGCTCGCGCTGCAGCAACTCGTCTTCACCCAGGTCGCGGGCGAGCCGCGCCAGGAAGATATGGGCCTCGGCCTCGTTGGGATTCATGTCGATGGCGCGCGAGAAGCTGTCGCGGGCATCGTCGGATTTCTTGGCGACCAGATAGGCCCGGCCCAGCAGCGTGAGCACGCGCGAATTGGCCGGCTGACGTTCGAGGGCCTGCTTGAAATCGGAAATGGCCTGCTCGGACTCGCTGCGCGCCAGGTGCAGCAAACCGCGATAGGTCAGCCCGCCC
>DASXUA010000594.1:0-12350 GCA_036505095.1 Phycisphaerae bacterium | reverse complement strand
CGGGCTGACCGGAACGATGACGGTCGCCGTGCCGCCGGGGGCGGAGCCGATCGAACTGCCGTCCGAGAAGACTTCCACGAGCGAAGCCGTCGCGAACACAGCCGTCGACACGTTCGACACCGTGACGGTGGTGGCGCCGGTGACGAGCGGCGCGCACAGCGTGGGCGCCGCTGGACCGGTAACCGCCCGCGGGATCGCGAACTGACTGGTGTTGCCCCCCACTACCTGCGTGGCGGAAATCGAATTGCCGATCATCAGACCGCTGGTCGGAATGTTGGCCGTGCCGGCCGAGGGTGCTACCGGTGCGCCGAAGGCGACACCGTTGACATAAAGCTGGACGGACGTGGCGGTCGCATCCGCCGTGACGCGCACCATCGTCTGGTTTCCGATAATGGGACCGTTGACGACCGGGCGCGTGGGACCGCCCGCGTTGCACGCGGCCGGCGCGGGCCCGGCCACGTAGACGTACAGCCCGACCGCTGTAGCCGTGTCGGCGAAGTTGGGTGCTGGGCGGAAGGGCGCGGTCGTGTTGCTCGGTTGCGTGTCAGGCCAGGTCCACGTGATACGCGTGGCCTGCACACCGTCGTAGCTGCCCACGTTGGACAGAGTGGACGTGGCGCTGCCGGCCACAAACGTACTCTGCCCGCGGAAGTTCGCCAGCGGGTTGACGAACTCCGAATCGCCAATCACCAGCTCGCTGCCGTTCGCCTGGGTCACGTAAATGTGATCGATGAACACCTCGTAGGGTCCCACTTGCGGACCGGTGGGATCGATGGTCATGAAGAACGAGTCCACGTTGTAGAAGCCGCCGTCGGGTTGCAGCATGCCGTTGCCGCCGGCGAAGTTGATGACCGGCTCGACTCCGGGAATGAGCGAGAACTCGAACTTCGTCCAGACGCCGCAGTTGGCGAAGACCGGCTTGCCCTGCACGCCGGCCGAGCCGCTCACGCCCGTCGCGCCGACCCATTCGAAGTCGGCCGGGGCTGCGCCGCCATTGCCGTCTTCATCCAGCGAGAGCGTCAGGCTGAATGAAGCCGGCGGATTGACCGTTACGATCGTGGAGTAATCGCTGGTGCCGGAGGGATTGGTCTGCCGGGCGCGCACGCGATCGCCGACGGCCAGGGGCGTCGCCAGCGGCGGGAACGGCGCGTCGATGAACAAAAAGCCACCGGGGTTCTGGCTGTAGGTCTCGTCGGCGGTAAAGGTCATGCTGCCGGCACTGTTGCGGTCGACCTCCAGCGTGACATCGGTTGACGAGGAAAGCACGTCATTGACGCGCACGGTGGTGTTGCCAGCGATGATCGGCGTGCCGAGGCGCGGCTTGACCACCGGGTCGACCACCGGCGCTTCGAACTCGACCTGGTCGACGAGAACTAGAACATCGCGGCCGGTGTCGCCGGACAGCGGCATGACCACCAGCGAATCGAGGACGCCGCGGTTAACGGGCGCGGCTGACAAGGTCCCATCGCCGCCCATGGCGGTCCAGCCGACGACGTTTCCGGAAGTCTGCAGCGCGGGCAGATCGAACTCGAGTAGAACGAAGTTGTTGTCGCCGCTGCTGGTCACGCCGTTGAAGCTGTAGGCCGCCAGCGGCGCCGGAGTCGGCACCGCCGTGTTGGCCCCCGTCAGGCCACTGACGCCGACGAACTCGAGCGCGCCGGTCTCGCCGCCGTTGAATCCCTGCGGGGCGTCCTGGCCCGTTTCGCGAACGAGCAGCGCGAAGCCGAGATTGAGATTGCTGTTGCCGAAGCCGGCGTCGACGATGCGCACCTTCAGGCGCACCTTGCCGCCCAAATGAATCGCGGGGTTCGGGAAGCGCGGCGATTGGAACGTGCGGACGCGGCTCCAGCGGCTGGTGTCGATGCCGTCAACCCAGGACCAGAAAACCGCCAGGGCCTTGGTCGTTCCGCCCGACCCGCCGTAAAACGACGAGACGGCCGACTCTTCGTCGTTCGCCGAGAAGGTCCCGTCGGGGGAAATAAACCCGTTGGTGCTGTTATCCGCGGGGAAGCGCGGATCCTGGAACATGATCACCTGCAAGTCGCCGTACGAGGCCGGAATATCCAACGTGGGATTCCCGTCGCGATCGGTTTCGAAGCTGGTGATCGGTTCGACAAACTGAGCGCGGGCCGCAGCGGCCGCAAATAGCCCCAGAACGATTGCGCAGCGAAAATTACCGCTCGACATGTCCTTTCCTTCCTCCTTGTGCCGCGTGCGTTGTCGCGATCCGGCACTGCGAGATTTCTCGGCACCGCGCGAACGACACGCGATACTTTCAGCGTCTTTCAACGCCGCCCGAACCCTCTTAGAACAGTTTCAAGACGTCCCACTTGATACCGAAATAGTACAGCAAGCCCTGCGCGGTATCCGGAACGCCCTTCATACCCAGTCCGTTCGGCATCGGGATGATGTCCGAATCCGTGAAACCCGAGTTGGTCTTGATTCCTTCGCCATGCCCGTCCGCGAAGCCCATATTAGAGGTGCCCTGGAGAAAAACCGACACGGCCGTCCCGCGCGGGAACCGCCCCTGGCGTAGCTGGAAGGGTGTGTGCCGCGAGACCACCCAGTCCGTATTGAAATTGAAATTCCCTTCCATGTGTCCGAGTCCGCCGGGGTTGTAGAGACTGCTAATACCGCTGGGATGCTCTTCGACAAACAGCGGCACTCGGGCGAGGGCGCGCCGCGGAAGCACTTGTGACGGCGGCGGACCACCGCGCGGCGGAGGCGGACCAGTATCGTCCTCTCTGGACGGAATGTCTTCCGTCGACCGCACGCCCAGCATGTCAAACATGGTGTAGCTGAACTTCCCGTTCCCGCCGCCGCCGAGTAGGGTGTTCGGGTAGGACTCTCCCGGCTTGTCATCGGGGCACAGGTACGCCTTTTCGTTCTTCACGTACGGCCACAGTTTTCCGAACTTAGGCGATGCGGCGAACCCCTTGGGATTACCAGTCTGCGGGTCCAACTCGTCACCTGGCACGTACGGGCCGAACTGATCGCCGACGCCCAGCCAGTCGAGTCCACCGAAATTGGTGCCGCCGGAGCCGGGAGTCACGGCGTAGTTCGACAGACTGGGCGGATACCGGCCGTACTCCGTCGCGTACGTGAACGCGGCCAGCGCGAGGGAACGAATGTTCGTCAGGCATACGACGGTGCGCGCCTGACGCCGCGCTTTCTGCAACGACGGAAGCAGAATCGCCACCAGCAGAGCGATAATGGCGATGACGACGAGCAATTCGATCAACGTAAAACCGCGCAACCGAAATCGCAGCGCTGAAGGGCAACGCATGGCGAGAACCTCTCAAAGGCTGGGCACCACCACGGGGGAGGCGGCGGCGGCCCGCGACGCACGGACGTTGAATGGCAAGCGGAGCTGGCCTCGACGAGTCCGAGCCAGCTCACGACCACGCGCGGTATTTTAACCATCGGCGCGCCGGATGGAAAGCGCTTTCTGGGCAACGCCGGAAAAGGCAGGCGGAACCGCCTTTAATTTCATTTTGTAAGTGAGATTAACCCTCTCGGGCGCGCCAGCGCGGCCGCATTCTGATCGCATTTGAATCAGACCAGCAGGACGTTCTTTTCTTCCAGCAGGTAGTCCAGCCACATGTTGGAGAGCTTTTCCTGCATGGTGTTCTGGCGCAGGCGGTCGTTGAGGTTGTTGAAATCCACAGTGTCGAGCGGCTGGTCCTGGTTGAAGCAACTGAAGACGATCTCTTTTTCCTCGCCAGTTTTCGGATCGACGTGTTTCTGCAGGCATTGAGCGCAGATTTCCTTCATCATGCACTGCATGGGTGAGTTGATACTGGCGATGGCCGTGTGGTCGGGGCGGAAGTGCGCCGCCAGCACGCCATGTCGGGCTTCCTTGACGGCCCGCATCATGCGATCAGACCCGATGGCGATGATGTGGTCGATCTCGGCGAGACTGAACCGCGGCAGGCCGGCGGGCGGGACGCCCGCCCCCCAGAGCTCGCCTTTGCCATAGGCGTCCATGGCCTGCACGATGTTGCCGCGGAAGGTCAGGTCTTGCGGGCGGCGCGGCTTGATTTTCTCGCCGTCGTCGACGCTCCAGACCACTTGGTCGGTGCCGGCCTCGATTTCGTCGGGCTTGAAGACATCGCGCGGCGATTTGTAGCCGGCGAAGTACAGTACCCGGCAGTTGCGCGCCTTCAGGGCCTTGGCGATCGAGAACAGCACCGCGTTGCCCAAGCCGCCGCCGGCCAGCAGCACCGTCTGATTCTCCGGAATATGTGTCGGCGCGCCCGTCGGGCCCATGCAGACCACCGGTTCGCCCGGCTGCAGCATGGCGCACAGCCGTGAGCTGACGCCCATTTCCAGCACGATCAAACTGAGCAAACCCTTTGAATCGTCCTTCCACGCGCCGGTCAGGGCGATGCCTTCCATCGTGAGCTTCGTGCCGCGCAGGTTCGGCGAGTTCACTTCGTAATTCTGCAGGCGGTAGAATTGCCCCGGATGAAACTTGCGCGCCGCCAGCGGTGCGTGCACGATGACTTCCACGATGGTGGGCGTCAGGCGCACGACCTGCGCGACGCGCGCGATGATCTGCCCGTCCAGATGATCGGTGAACTTCCGCCAGGCCGCTTCGCGCTGCGGCTGGTCCTGCGGGCGCATTTTCGCCAATTCGTCCACGAACAACGCGACCACGCGTGGGAAACCCTTCTTGGCCGAGGCCATCGCCTTGACGACGTTGCCCTCGTAGACCGGGTGATTGTCGCCGTAGTAGCTGATGAACCGGCCGTTCTTTTCGTACGAGGTGAAGAAGGCGTCGCGGTCGCCGGGCTCGGCGGGCACCAGTTGGAATTTCCGATTTTCGATTTGCGATTTCCGATTCTCACCATCACCGTCCACATCGAATGGGAAATCGGAAATCGGAAATCGGAAATCATCGCCGTTCGGGCCCACCCCTCCCCGGGTGGGTTCTGATGGCGCATCCTGAACCCTGAGCCCTGAGGGGGTCCCCAACCGCGATGCATCGCGGTTGGGGTCCCCGCCCTGAACCCTGTATCCCAGGAAAAACTCACCCCACTTGTCGCGTTGAAACGTCCCCGGATGCTCCTTCTCGTACATGCTGTTGGGATGCGTGCCGGCGGCGACGCACAGCGTGCGGCAGGGCAGCGTGCGCTTCTGGGCCGTGGGGCGCCATTTCTTCTCGACCTGCGCCATGACTTCGAACGTGACGGATTCCAGCGCGCCATGCTTGTCGGGATGCGCCTCGAGCGGGTTGTGACATTGGACGAATTCGATGCCTTCTTCGAGCGCCTTAATGACCTCTTCATGATTGAGGCGATAGGCCGGCGAGTCTTGCAACGTCTTGCGATATACCAGTTTCACGCCGCCCCACTGGCGAATGAGGGCGGCGAAATCCGGGGCGCGGCCCTCGCGTTTGGCCGCGGCGCGCTCGGCCCGGATGGCCCGGCCATGCTCGACCTGCTCCATGAGGATTTCGCGCTCCTCGGCCGAGAACGGCAGCAGCACGCGATCGGCGCCGAAGAACTGCCGCAGCGTCTCGAAGCGGTGCAGCGTCTTCTCGACCTGCTGCGGGTAGTAAGCCATCATCTCGGTGGCGGTGTCGATGCCCGTCAGACCGCCGCCGATCACGATCGCCGGCAGCCGCATCTGAAGATTGGCCATCGCGGACATCTTGTAGGCGCCGGTGAGCTGCAGCGCCATCAGGAAATCACTGGCCTTGCGGATGCCGCGGATGAGATTGTTCTTCATATCGATGATGGTGGGCCGGCCGGCGCCGGTCGCGATCGCGATGTGATCGAAGCCCAGCTCCCACGCATCGTCGATTTCCAGTGTGCCGCCGAAGCGGACGCCGCCGTATAGCTTGAACTTGTCGCGCCGCGCGAGCGTGAGATAGACCATCGCCAGAAAGTTCTTATCCCAGCGGACGGTGATGCCGTATTCGCTGACGCCGCCGAAGCCGAGCAGGATGCGCTCGTCGAGCTGCTCGTACAGGTCCTTGTACCACTTGACCGGCGTCGGCGGCGCGTCGCGATCACCGGTCAGGTGCTTCGGCAGCGGTTCGATCTTCAGCCCGTCGATGCCGACCACCGCGAAGCCTTCGTTCATCAGATAATGCGCGAGCGTGTAGCCGGCCGGACCCACGCCGACGATCAGCATGTTTTTGCCGTTATATGGCAGCGCGCAAGGCCGGCGCACATTGAGTGGGTTCCAGCGCGTCAGCAGTGAATAGATCTCGAACCCCCACGGCAGCTCGTAGACCACGTCCGTCAGCAGGCGCGTTTCGATTTGCGGGATGTTCACCGGCGTCTGCTTCTGGAAGATGCAGGCCTTCATGCAGTCGTTGCAGATGCGGTGGCCGGTGCCGGGGCACATGGGGTTGTCGATCATGCACATGGCCAGCGCGGCGATCGTGTCGCCAGCTTTCTCCAGCACGTGCATCTCGGAAATCTTCTCATCGAGCGGGCAGCCCTCCAGCGGCACGCCCAGCGGGTTCTTGCGGTACGAGCCGTCCTTCTCGCGGAAACCCTTGGAGCAACTGTCTTTTTCGCGCGGGTGGCAATAGAGGCAATAGTCGACGTGACCCAGCGCCTCTTTGCGCGTCATGCGCGGATCGGTGAGCTTGAAGCCGTCGCGCTTGCGGCGCGTTTCCTCCGGACCGACGAAGCGCTCGCTGAATTCCGGCGCCGGCACGTTCAGCTTGACGAGCTGCTGATACTGCATCGGCTCCGGCTGCCAGAAGCTGACCCAGCGTTGCGAGTCGGGCAGCGCGGACTGATGCTCAGCCAGCGCGAGGGCCCATTCCTCGCATAAGGCGAGTAGCTCGCGCAGAAATGCGAGGTCGTCGGTCCCATCAGAACCCCCCACGCGCGTGGGGGGTGACGTCGGCACGCGCGCAGCGCTAGCCCCTTCAGCGTCACCCCGCCTTTGCAGGAGAGGTTCTGATGGTGTCGGTGCGTCGTCCCGCGTGTGCCCGTTGCGGCCCAGCAGGTCAGCGAAGGCTTCGTCGGCGCGGGGATCGTCGCTCAGGTGCGCACGTAGCTCGCTGACTGCCTGCCGAGCAGCATCGTCGGGCCCCGCAGGTCGCGCGTGGGCCTGCTCCAGCCGCAGCAGTTCCACGATCATGCGCGCGTAGCGCAATTCGGCATCCGGTTCGGCCGTGCCGTCGAAGAACGCCACTTCGCTCAACAGACTGATCTGCGCCTGAAGACTGGGCAGCTCACCCTTGGCCTTCTCGCCTTTGGCGAGCCGTTTGAGAACGCGCCGCTGAATGAACTCCTTGCGGAAGGCGAAGATCGGATCGTTGGCGATCGTCTTCTGCCGCAGGGCTTCGACCTGCACCTCGACGTCGAAGAGCCGCGCTACGAAGACCGAAAGATGCGGCGCCAGCTTGATGAGCAGCTCCGATTCCTGCGGCGGCGTCAGCCCCTGCCCAAGATTCTGGCGGTAGCGGGCATAGGCTTCGGATAAGGTAGGGTCCTGCTGCTCGACGAAGGCATAGAACCGCTCGCAAAGTTCGCTCAGCCGCTGGGGATCATAGAGATCGGAATAGGTGAAACCCTCGATCCCGAGGGCCAGCTCGTGGGCGGATGCCGGAAGGCTCGCAATCTCTGAAGTTCTGATGGTCAAGCTCCCGGAAGTTTACTCACCTGCTCCCTCTCTCTTCCAGGGAGAGGGCTGGGGTGAGGGTCCGCCGTAGTGCCGCCGAGTCGCCTCGGCCCGCTTTGCCGCTCCCGCTTCACGGGCGGCGGGCTCATAAGGCCGGAATCTTAAGTCCTTTGTGCACCGAAGGTAACGGCATTCCCCGCTTCGGGAAGTGCCCCCTGCCCTTCACCGATGGTTTGGGCCCCAAGCGGTCAGGGGCGGCAGACCGCTCACGACTCTTGGCCCATGACCGAGCGCCCGCCATTGGGTGGGCAATCGGCGTACCCTGAAGATATCGGCCGATCGTCAGTTAAGGATAGCGACCGTTCGTCCGGAAATCGAGCCGTTCGCACAGGGTTCAGGGGTTCAGGGTTCGCCATCTCCCCCGCCGGGAGAGGGAGTTAGGCCCGCTTGCGCCGCGAGATCGCCGCATCACGCCCCCTCCCCCGCCGGGAGAGGGGGTTAGTCCAGGACGACGCGTTCGCCGCGGGCGGGGATGCTGACTTGTTGGAAGCCGTCGAGGCGCAGGGTGTCGCGGAGGGCGGTCGCCTGGTCCATTTCGCCGTGGACCAGCAGGGCGTGGCGGCAGCCGGAGGCCACCGGGGCCAGGTGGCGGCGCAGCTCGTGGGCGTCGGCGTGACCGCTGAAGCCGTGCATGACGCGCACCTCCGCCCGCAGGTGGTGTTGCTCGCCGAAAATGCGCACTACCTCGGTGCGTTCCTCGATGCGCCGGCCGAGGGTGTGCTCAGCCTGGAAGCCGACGATCGCAATCGTATTCCGCTCATCATCCACGGTGTGGCGCAAATGGTGCAGGACGCGGCCGGTTTCGCACATGCCGCTGGCCGAGACGATGATCGAGCTGCGCCGCTCCTGATCGATGCGCTTCGACTCCTCAACCGTGCGGATGTAGGTGCACAGGTTCCCGCCGAGGATGTCGCCGTTCTCGCGCTGGAACTCGGCGGCGTCGTGGTCGTAGCACTCGGGATGCAGCTTGAAGACTTCGCTGGCATCGACGGCCAATGGGCTGTCGATGTAAACCGGAATGGGCTTGACCTTTCCCTCGCGGAGCAATCCTGCAAGCTGATACACGATCGTTTGCGTGCGGCCCACGCTGAACGCGGGAATGATGAGCTTGCCGCGCTTGTTGAGGACGCCCTGAACGACCTCGGCAAGCTGGCCCTGCATGTCGTCGATGGGCGGCGAGGTCCGGCCGCCGTAAGTGGATTCGCTGATGAGGTAATCGCAGGCGGGCAGCGGCGCGGGATCGCGCAGGATCGGGACGTTGGGACGGCCCACGTCGCCGGTGAACACCAGCGTGCGGGCTTGAGCATCGGTCTCGCGGTATTGAATCTTTACGCCGGCCGACCCGAGCATGTGACCGGCCTCGAAGAACGTCGCCCGCACGCCCGGCACCACGTCGAACCAGCGGTCGTACGAGATCGACTGCATGAGCTGCACGGCCGCGACCGCGTCGTTGGTAGTGTAGAGGGGCTTGACCTCGGGCTCGTTCTTGGCCCTTAGCCGCTTGTTGAGGTAGTTGGCGTCTTCCTCCTGAATGTGGGCCGAATCGGCCAGCATCACGGCGCATAAGTCGCGCGCGGCGTGCGTGGCGAAGATGGGGCCGCTGAAGCCCTCGGCCGCCAGCTTCGGGAGCCGGCCTGAATGATCGATGTGGGCGTGCGAGAGAATGACGGCGTCAATTTCCTTGGGGGAGCGCAGGAATTCGATGTTCTTGCGCTTGGCCTCCTCGCGGCGGCCCTGGAACAGACCGCAGTCGAGGCAGATTCGCCGCTCGCCGATCTCCAGCAGGTGCATGGAGCCGGTGACTTCCTGAGCCGCGCCGCAAAAGACAATTGACGCCACGCGCTGCTATGTAAACGATGTCGCCGCGCCTGTCCACGGGCACCTCGGGCGCGGCTCATCGCGCGCGCCCGTGCCCAGGCCCGCGTGACTGCTACAGCGGCTGGCTGTCCAGCCGCAGGATTTTGGCCTCCGATGGCAGCGCGCCGTTCGCGCCGGTGGCGATGAACAGCATATAGTACCCCGGCGGCGCGAGAAACTGGTGCAGCGGGGCGACGATGTTCAGCGTGGGTATCGGGCTCGTCGGAGCCCACGTAAACTTCAACTCCAGAGAGCGTTGGTCCGCGTCGAAGGAATGGGTGGCACTCCCTAAGCGTAATAGGCGCACCTTGGTGACCTGCTCCGACTGGTGGCTCTCTACCACGAATGTCCGATTGTATCGGATTTCTGCGGGCGCCGAAGCGATCACGGGCCGGGTACCCTGGAAAAAGTACGGTGGTTTGAAAATCTGGAAGGTCCATTGATCGTCGCAGCAGGGGCTGCCCAGAGGTCCGCAGTCGCACGGGGTCCCATCGGGCAGGTGCTGCCCGCCCGATGTCCAGACGCTGCCATCGACAAGTAACAGAGCCGACGAATGGTATAGTCGCGGCTGCGTCGAGATGGCCATAGTGGTCCACGTGTTGCTCACCGGATTGTAAAGGTCCGGTCCCGCAACCACGCCACCGACTGCGGCAGTCCCTCCGATCGCCAGGACGTTTCCGTCCGGCAAAGCGATCAGGTAAAAGTTATTGCGGGCGCTTGGCATATCGGGCAGTTCCGTCCAGGCAGGCTCGGCGTCGGTTAGGCGGATCTTGCGGACCTCGCGACCGGGCCCGCTCGTCCCCGTCTCGCGTCCGGCCTTGATGATCTCATCGGACCGATACATGACCGCGCTCTGCCCGGCGACAGCGCCCGGCGGAATGCTGGCTGGAACGTTGTGCCAGGTCATCAGGCTCGGGTCGAGTTTGCGTGAAATCTGAAGGTTTGAATCGCTGCAATCCGCCTCATCGGACGCGCCAGCCACAAAAATGGTTCCATCGCCTGCCTGGAAGCTGAGCGTGTACCAGCTCAGCGCAAAATTGTTACTGGGTGGCGGGTCCGGCGGCGCGCAGCCCGGGTTCGGCGGGGCCAAGCACGTCCCGGTTGGCGCGGAGGGGTGGTACTCGGCCGAGTAGCGCGGGTCCCACGTCGACTCCCCAGCTCCAGGATTGGGACGGTAGATCACTGGAACGTTTGCGTTGCCGTATGCGCCCGGGTTACTCGAGGCGCAGCCGTCCCACCCATCCGTGATGACCAACGTTCGCGCTTCCGTCCAAGGTTAGCGTGGGATAGAAACGCGCCGTCGGGCGCTCGACGCCGCCTAAGAGCCAGCGTTCCTCAATCGGCGGTTCATTGGCCTGAGGCTTCCAGGTTCCGATGCCGATCGGTTGCCCTTGTGCTGGTGGCGGGGCGGGGGTATAAATGGAGAGCCGATTACGACTGGCATTCGACAATGGGCCGCCTATAAAAGCAATGCTTACATTTCTAAGTTTACAGTGTCCAGCACAGAATAAATTGTGTACCGGGGGCACGGCACCGCTTGAGGGTAAGGGGACGCTCCGAACGTTCGGCGGGCTCGCAAGTGGGTCAACAAGAACGATGGAGGTAGCGGAGTCTTCGTCGTCCTCAAGACCATCCTGGTAAAAATCAATGCAAAGCACTCGCCCGTTCCACAGATGGACGGAATGCACAGCCTGAGTGCGCGCAGCACCGATCGGGCCGTCACCGTCTTGGGGGTCGTTAACGACCAGCGGGTGGAGCGGGCCCCAGCACCCAATGACACCGGGATCTCCCGGACAATCCTGCGCCACCGCTCGCCGCGCGGCGGGCCATCCCGCCGTGATCACAGCCGTCAGGCACACGCCAAACCTGAGTCTCATGAGCTTTTCTCCCGCGCGCCAGAACAAGGACCGGCCCACCCGCGCCAAAATGAGCCGCGAAGCGATTCAACGCCTGCCCGTTTCTAACCGCCGCCACCATTGGACGACGATCGTGGAGGCCGCGAGCGGCACAACATGACGGCGACAACGAAAAAAACCGAAAGGCTCCCCGGCTCAGGTACGAAGACTGCCATTCCGTCGTCCCATCCCGTTCCGGAGTTGATCAGTAGGGTTAGCGCTCCTGAACCCACATCGACTGACCACAGTCGCCCGCCGTTGGCGACATACAGGCTCTGCTCGTCCGGCGAGAGCGCCATGGACACGTCGCCGGTTCCCAGAAAACCCCTGGGAGTAAGGAGCATTTGCATATTGGGATCGCCGCCAGGGTAACGGTAGAGTCCGGACGCGGCCAGGATGAAGGCATCGCCCGACTGATTTACATCAACGAGAGCACCCAAGAAAGGCGCAAAAGGCGTGCCTGTCCCGTCTGGTGCGAATCTCGTAACACCATCGATGTGCCCAGCGTACAGGTCGCCGTTCGGCGCAAACGCCAAAGAAGACGGGGCAAGCACCGGGCTGGCGAAGACGATGGCGGTACCACCTGCCGCGGGGAAGTCCAGGATTTCGGCACTGTTGGCCACAAAGAAGTCGCCGGCGGCATCATATGCCAGCCCGTTATTCCCATCCGGTCCCGCGATGCCCTGCGGGGGTCCGAGCACCGCCGTGACGTTGCCGTCCCCGTCGATCTCGAGGATTTGGCTGGTCCAATAGTTCGCCGTCCGAAGTCGTGTTCCATCCGGCGTGAATGCCAACCCACTGATGATTCCGCAGAGACCATTCGGGATGATGGTGAAAATCTGCCACAGACCTGTGACCGGATCCACGTCATAGATTCGGTCGTTGAAACCGTCCGGATGCCCGCAGGGAGCGGGCGGCGCACTGGCGATGTACAGATGCCCCGGAACG
>DASXUA010000593.1:0-2405 GCA_036505095.1 Phycisphaerae bacterium | reverse complement strand
ACGATCTCTTGCGGCGATCGACTGGATCGAACCGTCTCGACGAACGGGTTGCGATTGAACACCACGCAATAGTCAACCGGCCGCTGGAAATAGAACGCCTTGGCGTCTCCCAGCATCAGGATGTGCACGTCGGGCGGCAGCTCGCGGTTGATCAGGGCCAGGTGTTCAAAACCTGCGAACTCACCGTTCGTGAAGACCTGCGTGGCCCCCTCGATCGGAATACGGTGCCCCGCGGCCGAGAAGTGGCGCTGGTACAGATCTACGAAGCGCGCCAGATTCAAACCGGCCCCCGCCAGCGCGAGACCACCTGCCAGCAGAGCAACCGCCGGCGCGCGCAGCGCCGCGAGCCCGCGCCCGCCCAACAGCGCCAGCGGAATCACCCACACGACGGAAAACCGTGCATATAAGTGGGTGCCCAGCAGCCAAGCCAGAACTTGAATCGCCAAGACGGCGATCAGCAATGCTTCGAAGCTGCCGAAACGCGCGGTCTGCGCGCGGCCCGTCCGCGGTCTTGTTATGGTCAGGGTTAGCGGCGCCAACAGCAGCAGCGGACCAAATAGGCCGGACTCGTCGGCGATAACTTGATGCCAGAGCTCGCGCAGCCGCCCGCTGAGCGAGCGCTGCGCCGGCAGCGGACGGTGGCATTCCTCGAAGTGTCGCGACTCGGCTTCGCCCCAGCCGGGCGGATAGGCACGGAAGATCTCGTTCGCCAGCGGGAACACTGGGTTACCGGTAAATACCGCGTTCTTGATCATCCACGGCGCAAACGTCAGCAGGGCGGTGGAGGCGAAGATTGCGCCGCGCTTGAACCGGTCAGAAGAGCGGTACGCGGGCAGCAGCAGCACAGCGATTCCGATCGGCAGCGCCACGAGCGTCACGCCGGTGTATTTGCACCCGGCCGCCAATCCGGCCATCACGCCTGATACAGCGATCCAGCGAGTCTTGGACCGGACTGTAGCGTCGGGCCTCGTGCCCGGCGCGCGCGCGTCTGCGCCGCCCACAAGGGGCGACGCTACAGCGCCGCGGAGCAATGCCGCGCAGGCGACGGCGGTGAAGAACAGCAACCCGTTTTCGACGAAGGCCACGCCGCACAGATAGGGCAACCAGGTGACGGTGCCGATCAGAAGGACGGCCGCGGCCGCGGCGCGGGCCGACCACTCCCGCGCCGCCACCCACACGGCCGCCACCGTCAGAATCGCAAATGCCAGGTTGAACATCTGCCCGGTCATCGCGCCGTCGATTGGATCGCCGCGCAGCACCATGCTCAGCAGGTACAGCATCTCGACGTTGGCAGGAAAGTTGCCGTAGACGTTGTGCGGCGTGTAGGCGATGCGCTGCTGGGCGGCGTATTCCTTGGGCAGCTCCAGGTGGTACTCCAGCGCGTCGTAGCCAAACCCCTCCGGCGTCCACAAAAACCCCGGCGGCACCGTGGCAACATCGAGCGCCAGCACCGCGAACGGCACGATGATCAGGCTGAGCCAGTTCCAAGGTGTCGCGTCGTTGGAGCCATCCGCCTCCGGCGCGTTCTTCGCGGCGTGGCCTTCCTTCCAAAGGAGCCGCACGCGCAGCAAGCCAATCGCCGCGAGCGCCGCCAGAATCAGAAACCAGAGACCGCGCTGCAGGAGTCCCACTAGACCGAGGCCCAGCACGAGGGCCGACAATCCGCCGAGTCCCAGCGCGGAGGCGAGCAGCAGTTGCCAGCGCAGCGGCAGCGGACCCAGACGCAACACCGGGATCAACCAGAGCGCAGCCCCTGCGGCGGCGGCGATCGCGAAGCTTGCGAAGAATCCATCGTACACCAGCACGACCAGCGCCAGCGGCGCGAGCATCGCCAAGCCTACTACTGTCAACGCTGCGATTACAAGGGCTGGCCGAAGCCAGCGAGACGGGTCGGCCGCGCGCGGCATGATCCCTGGCAGCGAGCTTCGAGTCGGGCGAACCTGTCTGCTAGACGGCATTCCCAGATTCTAATCGGAAAAGAGCACGTCGCGCGCTTTGCACAAGGCCATCAATGCGTGCTGGCAATGATCGATGCGCAGGTGGTTGTGCGAAGGCGTGGTGCGGATGCCGCCGACGGCGTCCTGCGGGCTGCGGATGAAATAGGTCTCCTCCGGCCGCACCTGAAGCTGGATCACGAAGCGCACGGCCGCGGCGATCGCCTGTTCGTAACGCCGGGCGCGCTCGGCATCGCCGAGCTGGCGCGCCAGCCGCAGCGCGTCGATGAAGCCTTCCAGATAGGACGCGGTCGAAACGCCGGCGCGGCCGGGGGTGTACGGCGCAAAGCCGCCCCACATTTCCGGCCAGGGGCAGTTGTGTTCGTTGAGCTGCGTGCCGGCCAGCCAGTCGGACATCTCCAGGACGAACCGCGCGAAGTCCTCGCGCTTGGATTGCAGCGCCATTTCCGA
>DASXUA010000592.1:0-4735 GCA_036505095.1 Phycisphaerae bacterium | reverse complement strand
AAGAACTCCGGCCTGAAGGAGCGCTTCAGCAGTTCCTTGACGCGCATCTCGATCTCGACATCGGCCGGGCCGCCGGATTCCGAAAGCTGCTGGATTTCGGCCGAGCCGATGTTCGAGGTCATCACGATGACCGTGTTGCGGAAGTTGACCGTCCGGCCGTGACCATCGGTCAGCCGGCCGTCATCCAGCACCTGCAGGAGCAGATTGAACACGTCGTGATGCGCCTTCTCGATCTCGTCAAACAGGATGACTGAATAGGGCCGGCGGTGGACCGCTTCGGTCAGCACGCCGCCCTCCTCGTATCCGACGTAGCCCGGCGGCGCGCCGATCAGCCGCGCCACCGAGTGCCGCTCCATGAATTCGCTCATATCGATGCGGACCAGGGCTTCATCGGTATCGAACAGATACTCGGCCAATCGCCGGCACAACTCGGTCTTGCCGACGCCCGTCGGACCCAGAAACAGGAATGAGCCCAATGGCCGCTTCGGATCGTGCAGCCCGGCGCGGGCCCGGCGGATCGCATCGCTCACCGCGCGCACGGCCGGATCCTGTCCGATCACGCGGCGATGCAACTCGTCTTCCATGTGCATCAGCTTGCTGCGCTCCGACTCCAGCATGCGCGCGACCGGGATCCCGGTCCACTTCGAGACCACCTGCGCGATCTCCTCCGGCGTGACTTCTTCGTTGACCAGCATCTGGCCGCTTTGGTGCATGTCGGCCAGCCGCTTTTCCAGTGCGGCGAGCTGCTTTTGAAGCTGGATCATCTCGTCATAGCGGATGCGCGCCGCGCGCTCGAGCTGCCCGGTGCGCTGGGCGTTCTCCAGCTCGGTCTGCTTGGCATCCATCTGCTCGCGCACCTGCTTGATTTCGCGCAGCGCGCCGACTTCGTTTTCCCATTGAGTCGTGAGGGCGCGATTGTGCTCCTGCAAGTCCGCAAGTTGCCGCTGAATGCGGGCGAGCCGCTCCTTGGATTCGGGATCCTTCTCGCGCTTCAGCGCCTCGCGCTCGATCTCGAGTTGCATGATCTGTCGCCGCACCTGATCGAGTTCCTGCGGCATGGAGTCGTTCTCGATCCGCACGCGCGATGCGGCCTCGTCGACCAGATCGATGGCCTTGTCCGGCAGAAACCGATCGGTGATGTAGCGCTGCGCGAGCGTCGCGGCCGCGATCAGGGCTGCATCCTGAATACGCACGCCGTGATGCGTTTCATAGCGTGGCTTGAGCCCGCGCAGAATGGCGATCGTATCCTCGACCGTGGGCTCGCCCACGAAGATCGGCTGGAAGCGCCGCTCCAGTGCCGCGTCTTTCTCGATGTGCTGGCGATACTCGTCCAGCGTAGTCGCGCCGATCATGTGCAGCTCACCGCGCGCCAGCGCCGGCTTGAGCAGGTTGCCGGCATCGACGGCGCCTTCCGCGCGCCCGGCCCCCACGACCGTGTGCAACTCGTCGATGAACAGGATGACATTGCCATCGCTCTCAGTGACCTCGCGAATGACGGCCTTGAGCCGGTCCTCGAATTCCCCACGGTATTTGGCCCCCGCGATCAGCGCGCCCATGTCCAGCGCGACCAGTTGCTTGTTCTTCAACACGGACGGTACATCACCATTGACGATGCGCTGCGCGAGCCCCTCGACAATGGCCGTCTTGCCCACGCCGGCCTCGCCGATGAGGACCGGGTTATTCTTGGTGCGCCGCGAAAGTACTTGCATGCAGCGGCGGATTTCTTCGTCGCGGCCGATCACCGGGTCGATCTTGCCCTGCCGCGCCAGCGCGACGAGATCGCGACCATAGCGCTCCAGCGCCTGATAGGTGGCCTCCGGATTATCCGTGGCGACCGGCTGGCCGCCGCGCACCTCCTTGAGCGCCGCCAACAACAGATCACGTTTCACGCCAGAGAGTGTCAGCACCTCCTTCGCGGTCGAGGTTACTTCGACTAATGCCAGCAGCAAATGCTCCGTCGAGACAAACTGGTCCTTGAGCCGATCGGCCTCGCGCTGCGCCTGCTCGAGCACCTGCTGCAAAGCGGGATCGGCCGCAAGCTGCCCACCAACGGCCCGCGGCAGACGTGACAGCTCGCTTTCGGTGATCTGTTTGATCCGCTCCACGCGCACGCCGACCTTCTGCAGCAGCGGGACGATGACGCCCCCGGCTTCTTCGCTCAGCAGTGACATCAGCAAATGCAGCGGTGTCAGGGCCGGATGACTCGAACCGGACGCGATCGCAAGCACGCCCTGTTGGGACGAGGGCACGCAGCGTGCCCATCGCCTCAAGTGCCTAAGTTGCCGCCGAGTAATAACTTACGTCAATCCGCGCCTCATGCGACTGCCTTCTTGGCGGAATTTACACAACTGGCTGGCAGAGTCCGCAGCGCATCAGCGGGCGTGGGCCAGCTTCGATCGCGCGCCGATGAGTAGAACGCGGCGATTCTAAACGATATAGTGACCAGGAATACATCACCGAGCACGCCTCCCCTGCCCGGGTCAGACGAATCGGCGGCGAGCCTTGCCGGTTGGTGCTGCGCGTGTTCGGTGAAGAGGAGTTGCCGCGGTGAACACGGAAGTGACACATTGGGAAATGCTGGTCCGCATCGCCTTGAGCGTGGTGCTGGGCGGCGCGATCGGATTCGAGCGGCAGGTGCGTGGCCGGCCGGCCGGGCTGCGCACCATCATGCTGATTTCGCTCGGGGCCACGCTTTTCACACTCTGCTCAGTCATCACCGGCAACATGCACGGCGTCGATCCGACCCGCATCGCCGCGCAGATTGTCACCGGCGTCGGGTTCCTGGGCGCAGGGGCCATCATCCGCGGACAGGCCAGCATCACGGGACTGACCACGGCCGCCGGTATCTTCGCCGTGTCGGCCGTCGGAACATTGGTCGGATTCGGCGCTTACTTCCCGGCCATCATGGCCACCGCCGCCATGCTGGTCACGCTGATGGGCGTCGGCTCGCTGGAGGAGCGCCTGCGGCTGAAAGTTCCAATCGTCACCTTCCGCATGAGCGGCCCGCGCGACAAAGATCTGGCCGAAGCACTGCGCACCGCCCTACATGAATCCGAGGTCACTATCGAGCAGGTGGTTTCCCGGCAGAACGGCGATCACGAAGTCCTCGAATTCGGCGCGCGGCTCGGCCCCGACGCCACCAACCGCCTGCTGGAGCGCCTGCGCCACATGGGCCTGGAGGTCGAGACGCACACCGCCACCTCCGTCTCGGTCGGCTGGCACGGCAAGAGTTTCCTCAAGCGGTTTTTCTAAGAGGCAGTCGCGGCCGGCACTCGCATGAGAATCGCGGTCGAAAACCGATCTATCGCGCAGTAGGACCGGTCTCTGATCGCGATTTGCGGCGCGAGATAACGGAACGGCGCCGCAATTCGCTCACCCAATGATCGGCCAGGCGCGTGGGTTCCGGCACGCGGAAACCGGCGCAGCAGGCCAGCACCATATGCTGTGCCACATTCAGGCTGATCTTGTGGCCGATGCTGACGTAAACCGGCCGGGCGTCTGCCCGCGTTCGCAATACGCGGCCGATGGTCTCGCCGCCGTCCATCAACGGCGTCGACGCGCCGAATGTCCGCTTGGGCTCGTTATGCGTTCCGATCAAGCGGCTCTTGGCGCACCCGATGCTGCAGCGATCGATCAGCACGCCCATGTGGCAGGCCAGCCCGAAGCGGCGCGGGTGCGAATAGCCCTGCCCGTCAAAGATGAACAGGTCAGGTTCGGATTTCAGTTTTCGGATCGCCGCCAGCAGCGCCGGCGCCTCGCGAAACGTCAGCAGGCCCGGCACATAGGGAAATCGTACAGGCCGCTCTGAAAAGCTCCGCTCAATGATGCATCGCGCGCCCACGTCCCAAACGACGACACCGGCGATGCAGGTCGTACCATCATGCGAAAACGCTAGATCCGCGCCCGCCACCAGCGGGCAGGCGCGCATCTCACCCAGGGCAATGAGCCGGCCAGCCAGTCGTTGTTGAAGCCGGATGGCCGCCGCCGGAGTTTTCGGCCACGGATGCAGAATGGGCGGTATGTGCATGCCCGGGGGATGGAACAAACCCAGATTGTTCGGTCGCGCCTACGGTACCAGAAACGAATCCGTCGGACTGGTCTGAACTTCGTTGCCGCGATATCGGATCAGATCGCCCGATTGCCAGATGTTGTCGCGGCCGATGTTTGGCTCGCAGCTCCACCCGGCCGCGCCGTCACTCTGTAGCACGTTTTGACCCTTACCGTGATGCGTGCGCGAGTTCGCCGCGCGCGGATCGATGCCCTCATGGAACTTGCCGTCCATGAACAGCGGATTGGAATCGGCCATGAGTGCCACTTTTCCATCGCTGGTCAGCGGCAGCGTCGGTCCGGCCATGTTTTGCGAGTCGTAACTGGGCGCCGTCGGGAAGCCCTCGAGTTTCCGCCAGTCCACGTTGACCCAGGGCTGGGCGCGGCGATCCGACGGACATTGCAAAACGTTTGGATTCGTCAGGTAGTGCAGAGTGATCAGAAGGAACTGGTGGCGGGAATTGGCTTGCACGTGGCCGTTCGCATCGGGCGAGTTCAGCCAGAACTCGCCGGGCTTTACGCCGACGCTCGGCAGCGCGCCGTCGTTCGCCGAGGCGTAGCGCTGTAAGCCGCCGTACACGGACGCGAGATTCGATCGGCACGCTTCCTGCCGCGCGCGTTCGCGGATGCCCGAGACGCTCGGAGCCGCAATACCCACGAGCAGCGTGATGCAGGCCGCTACGGCAAT
>DASXUA010000591.1:0-9278 GCA_036505095.1 Phycisphaerae bacterium | reverse complement strand
AAATGCAGGGGGCGGCGTAGCAGCCAGCCAGTTCGGGCTCACGACAAGGCTCGAAAATCGCTTGACGCTGCGCCGGCGTCGTGTATAGTTGAGTGCATTCGGCCGCACTCACGACAGGCCGAACCGGGATCGGCGGCGGGTACGGTCGGTTCAGTCACGCACAGACGGCTATGAGCAGATGACGCCAGAATCATGTTAGCTCGCGTTTCGGTTGACAGGTCGCCGCGACCTGGCCGAAGGGCTCATGGGCGTCACCCTTCGCTTGGTGCCGTTTTGTCTTTTGATGATGCGGCGGTTGGTCGCGGCTCCGCGGTTGCAGTGCGCGAAGTACACCCCTCCCTGGCGGGAGGGGTTCTGATTGCTCATCGGTGCGTCACTCGCGAAGGGACCATTATCGCGCTCGAACAACACCCCTTCCTGGCGGGAGGGGTTCTGATGCGTGTCGCTGCGCGCACAATATCCGTCCCTGGCGGGAAGGGTTCTAACGGGCATCACGGAGTCGGTTTCTGAACGTCACTTTACCGGACGGTAGTGTCCTAACGGTTCCAGACAGCGCTACGACGCGCGACGTGGCCGAGCAGATCGGTCCGGGCTTGGCGCGCGCCGCGATCGCCGGCAAGGTGCGTGCCGACGCCACGGCGACGGTTGTCGATCTGCATCGCCCGCTGCCCGGCGACTGCCGGCTGGAAATCCTCACGGCCAGCGATGAGAACGCCGACAGCCTGCTGGTGCTGCGGCATAGCACGGCGCACGTGATGGCCGAAGCTATCTGCAAGCTGTTTCCGGGCACGAAGCTGGTGTACGGTCCGCCGTTGGAGGACGGCTTCTACTATGACATTGATGCGCCGCAGTCGATCACGCCAGAGGCGTTCGCGAAGATTGAGGCGGAGATGGCGCGCGTGATCGCCGAAGATCGGCGTTTCACACGCTACGAATTGCCGCGACAGGAGGCACTGGCCAAGCTGGCCGACGAAGGCAATCGCTACAAGATCGACAACGCCGTGCGGGCCGAAGGCGACCGGCTGAGCTTCTATGTCACCGGCGAGCGGCGCGGCACGGATTTCGAAGACCTGTGCCGCGGTCCGCACATCCCGCGCACGGGCCTGATCGGCGCGTTCAAGATCAAGCAGGTCAGCGGCTCCTACTATCGCGGCGACGTCAACGAGCAGCGGCTGCAACGCGTTTACGGTACGGCCTTCTTCAAGAAGAAGTCGCTCGACGAGTACCTCAAGCAGCTCGAGGAAGCGAAGGCCCGCGACCATCGCGCGCTCGGTAAGGAACTCGGGCTGTTTGCGATTAGCCCCGAGGCCGGGAGTGGCCTGATTCTCTGGCTGCCCAAGGGGGCCATCGTCCGCAGCATCCTGCAGGCGTTTCTTTCCGACGAATTGATCAAACTGGGTTATCAACCGGTCTACACGCCGCACATCGGCCGCCTGGAGATGTATCGCCGCAGCGGGCACTATCCCTATTATGAGGATTCGCAGTTTCCGGCATTGTATGAGACGGATCGCGGCAAGACGCTGCTGAGCCTGTTGCATCTGGCGAAGCGGGGACGCGAGCAGGTGGGCCGGGCCCGCGAAGAGGCCAGCCGCGCCGTAGCTGAACTGGCGGGCGCGGTCCAGCGCGCTTGGGGAAGCATCGATGGCCTGGAACCGAACGCGTCGCTCGAGAAGACCATCGAAGTTGTCGATCGCGAGCTGCGGCATGAGGAAGGTTATCTGCTCAAGCCGATGAACTGTCCCCACCATATTCAGATTTATGCCGCGCAGCCGCGGAGCTACCGCGATTTGCCGGTGCGGCTGGCGGAGTTCGGCGCCGTGTACCGTTTCGAGCAGAGCGGCGAGCTGGCCGGCCTGGTCCGGGTGCGCGGCTTCACGCAGGATGATGCGCACCTGTTCTGTACGGCCGATCAGCTCGCGGATGAGTTGCTGGCGACCATCGACCTGACCCGGCGCGTGCTGGAGACGCTGGATCTGAAGAACTATCGCGTGCGCGTGGGTCTGCGCGACCCCGCGGCGGACAAGTACGTCGGCAGCACTGAGAATTGGAAGAAGGCCGAAGACGCGCTGCGCGAGGTGGTGAAGATCAGCGGGCTGGCGGCGAGCGAGGAAGTGGGCGAAGCCGCCTTCTATGGCCCGAAGATCGATTTCGTCATCAAGGATGCGATCGGGCGCGAGTGGCAGCTTGGGACGGTGCAGGTGGACTACAACCTGCCCGAGCGTTTCGGGCTCACGTACGCCGGCTCGGATAATGCCCCACATCGGCCGGTGATGATCCATCGGGCGCCGTTCGGGAGTCTGGAGCGGTTCATCGGGATTCTGATCGAGCATTTCGCGGGCGCGTTTCCGCTGTGGCTGGCGCCGGTTCAGGTGGCAGTGGCGACGGTCAGCGAGAAGAGCGAAGGTTACGGCCGGCAGGTGCACGCCGCGCTGAGCGCGGCCGGTCTGCGGGCCGAGCTGGACACCACCAGCGAGAAGATCGGTCCGAAGAAGCACCGCCTGCGCGCCCAGAAGATTCCTTACATTCTGGTGGTGGGCGAGCAGGAGGCGGCGCGCGGCGAGGTGAACGTCAACGATCGCGATGGGCGCATGCTGGGCAACTTCGCACTCGAAGCATTCAGCGAACAATGCCGGGTCGAGATCGCCAGCCGCTCGCGTGAAAGTGTTTTGCAGAAGGTTTGACGCTGAGACGCTGAGGTCGCTGAGATGATGAATGGATCGCCAGTGGACTGCCAAGCAGCGCGAGCGCTTTTTCAATTTACTTCTCAGTTTCTCTGCGTCTCAGCGTCAAGAAAGGGTAGAAATGGTGGGCGGCTAATTGTATCGGCTGCCGTGACGTGTTTCTCATTTTGAAAGTGAGGTGAGCGCTTATCGCTAAGCCATTGAGGATCAACGAGCAGATTCGGTTGTCGCCGATCCGGCTCATCGACCACAACAACGAGCAGAAGGGGATCGTACCCACCGATCAGGCGCTGGCCAGCGCGCGCGAACTGGGCATGGACCTGGTGGAGGTCTCGCCCACGGAGCGCCCGCCGGTTTGCCGGATCATGGATTACGGCAAGTACAAGTATGAACTCAAGAAGCGTCAGAAGCAGCGGCAGTCGCACGAAGTGACGATCAAAGAGCTGCGGCTGCGGCCCAAGACGGACGTCCACGACAAAGAGATCAAGATGAAGCGCGCGCTGGACTTTCTGGCGCATGGAGCCAAGGTGCAGTTCACCATGCTGTTCCGCGGACGCGAGCGCTTCCATCAGGACCTGGGCTACGAGGTGTTCAAGTCCATCGTCGACGAGTTGGCGACGCAAGCGAAAGTCGAGCGTCCGCCGAAGATGGAGGGGCGCCGCATGACTATGGTGCTGAGTCCGATGAAGCATTAACCGAGAGGAAAAATAGAGTGACCGATTCACATCTAATCGTGCCGCATGGCGGGCGGCTTGTGGACCGGATGCGGCCGGACCTGAAGATCGACGGCACTGGGCCAGCGATCACGCTCACGGAGCGGCAGCAATGCGATCTGGAGATGATCGCCAGCGGCGCTATGAGCCCGCTGGATGGCTTCGTCGGTGAGTCGGACTATCATTCGATCTGCGAACGGATGACCTTGCGCGACGGAACGGTCTGGCCAATCCCGGTTACCTGCGCCGTCGATCGCCAGACGTCGGAACGAATCACGGTCGGCAGCCGGGTCACGCTCAACGACCGCGCCGGACGGCGATTGGGCGTCCTGACCGTTCAGGAGAAGTATCCGCACGACAAGGCCAAGCAGGCACGGACGGTCTTTAAGACTGAAGACGTTGCGCATCCGGGCGTGAAGGTGCTCATGTCCGAAGGCGATGTGTGCCTGGCCGGACCGGTCGAGGTCGTGTGCGCCAATCATGCGCCGGAGTTTCCTGATTCCCGGCTGACGCCCGCGCAGACGCGCGCGGCGTTCGCGGAGCGCGGCTGGAGAACGGTGGTCGCGTTCCAGACGCGCAATCCGATCCATCGCGCGCACGAATACCTGACGAAGTGCGCGCTGGAGACTTGCGACGGACTGCTGATTCATCCGCTGGTGGGCCAGACCCAGCCGGGCGACATTCCCGCCGACGTGCGGATGCGCTGCTATCAGGTGCTGATTGACAAATACTACCAGAAAAGCCGCACGCTGCTGGCCGTCATGCCGGCGGCGATGCGCTATGCCGGACCGCGCGAGGCTATCCTGCACGCCATTATCCGGCAGAACTACGGCTGCACGCACTTCATCGTGGGACGCGATCACGCCGGCGTGGGGAATTATTATGGAACCTACGATGCGCAGGAGATTTTTGAACAGTTGCCGACCGAGGGCGCGCCGGCTGGCGGCCTGCGAATTACTGCACTCAAGTTCGAGCATTCGGCCTGGTGCAACAAATGCGAAAGCATGACCAGCAGCAAAACCTGCCCGCACGGTTCGGAAGACAAGGTGGCCCTGAGCGGCACGAAAGTGCGTGACATGCTGGCCGCCGGACAGCGGCCGCCGCAGGAATTCAGCCGGCCCGAGGTGGCCGATATCCTGATTGAGTCAATGCGCGCATAAAAATGGACGCTGAGACGCAGAGGCGCTGAAACGGGCCCATTCTACCTTTCCCCAGCTTTTCAGCAGCTCAGCGCCAAGCCATTCCCAAATGGAAGTTCCAGCAGAGATCATCGAAACCGTCAAACGTTTCACGCGGCCCGTGATCGTCGGGCACGTGCGGCCGGATGCGGACTGCCTGGGGTCCATGCTGGCGTTCGGCGGCACGCTTCAGTCGCGTGGCGTGCAGGCGGCGGTGTCCCTGCCGGAGGGCACGGTTTCGCGGCGGCTATCGTTTCTACCCGAATGGGCTGGCCTGCGCGGCGCGCGCGACGCGGATTTTCGCGCGGCCGATGGGTTCATCGTGGTCGATACCGCCAAGCTCTCGCGTTGCAGTGTCGCTAAGCCGCTTGGCGAAGACTGGCTCGCCGGGCGGCCGCTGGTCAACATCGATCATCACGAATCGAATACGCTATTCGGGCGGGTGAATTGGGTCGTACCGCAGGCGTCCAGTTCGGCCGAACTGATCTACCGTGTAATCCGTGCGGCCGGGTGGGATTTGTCGCCGCGGATCGCAGCGCTGCTCTACGCGGGCGTGCACAGCGACACGATTGGGTTTTCGCTGCCGACCACGACGGCCGACGCGCTCGAAGCGGCCGCCACCCTGGTCCGCGCCGGGGCCGACGTGAATGCGGTCGGGATGCATCTCTACCGCAATCACAGCCGAAACGAGTTTGAGTTGCTCCGGCTGATTTATGACAACACGCGCGTGACGCCCGATGGCCAGATCGCCTACAGCACCGCGTCGCACGCGGAACTCACCCGACTCGGCTGCAGTGCCGCAGATATTGACGATCAGGTAAATATCCCGCGCTCGGTCGACGGCATTCGCCTGGCGATTCTCTTTACCGAAGGACGACCGGGCAGGACGCGCGTCAATCTGCGCGGCGAACGTGGTACCACGGTGCTGCCGATTGCGCTGGCGCTGGGAGGCGGCGGACACGTGCAGTCGGCCGGCGCCATCATCGACGCGCCGCTAGATGAGGCCGTGCTGCGCGTGCTGGCACAGGCTGCGGTGCACATGACGAACCGGCCGCATTCAATCGATGCTGGAGCGAGCGCCGGCCGTTGATACCTTCCCGGCAATTCCTAGAATGTATTGCGCCGTGCGAGAGGAGGTTCGGATCGTGACTACAATCCAGATTGACGATGTGACTGCGGAAGCGCTGCGGGTCGCGGCCGAGGCGCGCGGCCTGACGCTCGACGCGTTCCTGCGCATCATGGCGGGAACCGACGCCGCACCACGTTCGGGGGCCGCGAACGGCACCGCAGAGGAGTTCGAGGCGCTTCTGGATGAATTCTTTGCCGAGGAACCGCGGCGCTTGCCGTCACTTCCGTCCGACTTCTCGCGCGCTGACGTCTACGCTGAGCACGACTGATGCGATACCTGCTGGATTCCGGCATCCTCTTGCGGGTTGTGAATCGCGACGACGCCCTGCACACGGTCACACGCAAGGCCGTATATCGCCTCAAGGCGGATGGACACGTCACCGTCACGGGGACGCAGAACATGGCCGAGTTCTGGAACGTCTGCACTCGACCAGCTACCGCGCGCGGGGGTTTGGGACTTTCAGTCGATGAAACTCATCGACGGCTGCGCCTGATCGAACGCGTCGCAGTCGTATTGCCTGACCTGCCTGACCTTGACGAACTTTGGAAATCGCTGGTTATCGGCGAGCGCGTGATGGGAGTGCAGGTCCACGACGCGCGCGTGGTCGCGTTGATGAAATCGCACGGCATCGCCCGCCTTCTCACATTGAAT
Source organism: Phycisphaerae bacterium (assembly GCA_036505095.1). Taxonomy (GTDB): domain Bacteria; phylum Planctomycetota; class Phycisphaerae; order UBA1845; family UBA1845; genus DASXUA01. The sequence continues at coordinate 2,926 of DASXUA010000591.1, read as the reverse complement.
GCCGCCGACTTCGCACGTTACAGCCCGATCGCCGCCGTCACACCTGCTGAAGTGGTTGCGGCGGCAGGCAAATAGCACAATGATGACAAGCGCATGAGTGCCCATGATTGAGAAAGTCGCGATATTCGGATTGGATTGTGCCGAGCCCTCGCTGGTCTTCGACCGCTGGCTGGATGATCTGCCGACGATTCGCGCGCTGGTACGCCGTGGCACTTACGGCACGCTGGAAAGCTGTATTCCGCCCATCACGGTGCCGGCCTGGTCGTGCATGGCGGCCAGCGCCGATCCCGGCAAGCTCGGCATTTACGGCTTCCGGAATCGCGCGGATCATTCCTATGAGAAACTGTCGATCGCCACGTCCCTGGCCGTCAAGGAGCCGCGCATCTGGGACATCCTTACGCAACACGGCCGCTCCTCGGTCATTGTCGGCGTGCCGGGCACGTACCCCATCACGCGGTCCCTCAATGGGTGCTTGGTTACGAGTTTCCTGACGCCGGATACGAAGGCGGAATATACCTGGCCGAAGGAACTCAAGGATGAGATCGCTGCGCTGGTCGGCGAATATATGTTTGACGTGAAGGGATTCCGTACCGACGACAAGACCTGGCTGCTCGAGCAAATCTATGAGATGACGCGCCGCAGATTCAAGGTCGTTCGGCATTTGCTCGAGACGCGCTCTTGGGATTTATTCTGGATGGTCGAGATGGGGGTGGATCGGATTCATCACGGCTTCTGGAGCTGCATGGATCCGCAGCATCATCGGCACGACCCGGACAACCATTTCACCCGTGCGATCCACGATTATTATGTTTACCTCGATTCGGAGATCGCGCGCACGCTGGAATTGATGGATTTGAACGGCACGGCCGTCTGGCTGGTCAGCGATCATGGCGCCAAATGCATGGCCGGCGGGTTCTGCTTCAATCAATGGCTGCTCAATGAAGGCTACCTGGTGCTGAAGCCGGGCGCGCTTGCAAACGCCCGCGGCGTGACGAAATTCGATCCCGGCCTCGTGGATTGGTCAAGAACCACAGCCTGGGGCGATGGTGGCTACTACGCCCGCTGCTTCCTCAACGTGCAGGGGCGCGAACCCGAGGGAATCGTCCCGCCGAAACGCTACGAGGCGCTGCGCCGCGCGCTGATCGCCAAGCTCGAAGCACTGCCGGATGACCGCGGTCAGCCGATGGGCACGCGCGCGTATCGGCCCGAGGATTTGTACGCGGTCGCCAACGGTGTTCCCCCGGATTTAATTGTGATTCTCGGCGATTTGCGCTGGCGCAGCGTGGGGTCGCTCGGACATCCCAGCCTATATACGTTCGAAAATGATACCGGACCGGACGATGCGAACCACGCCCAATTCGGGTTATATGCCGTCGCGCACCCGTCGCTGCCGGCGCGCGGGCGGGTGGATGGACCGACGCTGTATGACGTCGCGCCGACGATTCTGAAGCTGCTCGGCTTGCCCCTTTCGGAATCCATGCGCGGCAAAGCGCTCGTGTGAGGCGTATGGCCAAGCTCGATCTATCACCCGAGGGACTGTTGACGGCCTACGCCAACGGCGTCTTTCCGATGGATTACAATGGCGAGATTGTGTGGTTCGCGCCGGATCCCCGCGCCATTATTGAGCTGGATGCCTTCCACATCCCCGCCACGTTGCGGCGCACTTATGCGCAGCAACGCTTCCAAGTGCACATTAATCGTGAGTTCGAAGCTGTCGTCCGCGCGTGCGCGGACCGCCCGGATGGCACCTGGATCAGCCAAGAAATCAGCGCGGCCTACGTCCGGCTCTACGCACTGGGCTTTGCGTACAGCGTGGAAGCCTGGCGCGACGATCGCCTGGTGGGCGGGCTGTATGGCGTATCCATCGGCGGGGCCTTTTTCGGGGAATCCATGTTTCACCAGGAGCGCGACGCGTCGAAAATCGCGCTGGTCTACCTGGTCGAGCGTCTGCGGCAGCGCGGGTTCGCCCTGCTCGACATTCAGTTCATGACGGCCCATCTAGAGCGCTTCGGGGCTGTCGAAATCCCGCGGCGCATCTACCTGCGGCGCCTGCATCAGGCCACGAAGCTGCCGTGCCGGTTCATCTGATTAGTCCTACAGATCTTCGAGCAAGGTGGTCGCAAATCCGCAGCCAGCCGACTCGAAGTAGCAGTTGCCGTTATAGAAGCTGGCCTTGCGCGTGCCGTACGGATGGATGTAGTGTGCCTGACCAAAAGGTCCCTCGCGTGCCAGTTCCTGAATACGTTTCAGCCACGCAATGGCCTGATCGCGATAGCCGAACCGCAGCAGCACCGAAGCCGCCCGCGCCGCCCAACCATCATACGAGCCAGTGGCCTGATGATCCGCGCGGTACGTCTGAAACGTCGGCAGGCGCGCCGTCAGCGCGTCCGGATCGTTCGGCGAAAGCGCATAGAGCCAATCCTCGGTCTGCAAGTCCTCTTCGAAGAACTTGACCATCCCGCGCTTCATGTCTTCCGGCAGGTCGCGCGTCATCGAGCGGCCGACGTACACGAAATCCAGAATCGTCTTGACGATGCGGCGCGAACCATCCGGCTGCTTGCATGCGAATGGCCCCCCCGCATAAAGCGAAAGCACTTCGCGCGCGAGAGCATCCGCCTGGCGCGCGTATTCGTTCTCGCCGGTTAGCTCCGCCAGGAAGCGCATCCCAGCCACATTGAGTGCATTGAAGGCCGCGATCTTGTGCTCGTAGGTGCTGACGCATTCGAGGATGTTCTGGCACTCGCCATAGTCCGTCAGGCCGCGGCGCGCACAGCTCCGCAAATAGTCAATGTGTTTCAGCGCCCAGGCTCTATCGCCAGTGATGCGGACGTAATCGGCCACGCAGGAGAGAAATGCGCCGGCATTGATGCCGTATTCCATGCCCGCCCCGCGCCCGCTGATCGTCTCGACGCCCCAGTGCTTGTGC
>DASXUA010000590.1:0-1512 GCA_036505095.1 Phycisphaerae bacterium | reverse complement strand
GCACCAGGACGCGGCACATCTCCGCGAGCGCGCGCTCGGCGTCGGGCATCAGCATGAGGCCGAACCGGCAGCACACCCGGTCGAATGTCATGTCGTCGAAGGCGAGCCGCTCGGCGTCCATCTCGCGGAAAAGTACGTTGTGCAACCCTAGAGAGCGCGCGCGGGCGCGCGCCCGGCGCAGCATGGTCGGGGAAAAATCCACGCCCACCACCACGCCGCTCGGCCCCACACGGCGGGCAATGGTGAGGGCCGGCTCGCCGGGGCCGGTCGCCACATCCAGCACCCACATGCCTCTACCTACGCCGGCGATTTCGATGAGCCGCCGGCCGAAGGGACGGAACTCCGGAAGGGCAATCTTGGTGTACCGCGCGGAGAACTTATTCCAACTGTCCCGTTCGGTCTTCTTGTATGCGGCGCCTTTTGACGACACGGCTATTCTCTATACATCCAGTTCTGCCAGAATCGCCTGACGGATCTCATCGGCGTTCGCCGCCACAGTCCGGGTCAGTTCTTCCCGCAGGACCTCAGCGGCAATGGTCTGGTTCTCCTGGTTGATGCCAGCCGCAATCGCCAGATCGAGCTTGACCCGGCAGACCTGCTGCGTGAAGAGATCGCGGGCGCGCTGCTCGTACTCGGCAAAGGTCTCGGCCTCCACCTTGGCGCGGATCATCTCCGTCAGCTCGCCGAGCAGACCGCGCTCTCGCAGCTGTTCGAGCTGGGCCTGGGCAAGCTCGACCACGACCTGGACACCGCCCTTCCAGCTTCGCTTCTTGGTGTTGAAGACGCATCGCAGAATGCCGGGACGCTCGGGGACGTCCTCCGGCCCGAAGAAGAAGGTGGTGCGGAACTCGTCGGCCATCGGCGATGCAGACTACTGTATACTCATCCCTCATGCAAGCTGATCACATCAAAGCCATCCAACAGGCGCTGCGCGAGGCACAGCTCGACGGCTGGCTATTCTACGATTTCCGCGGCAGCGACCCATTGGCAGCCCGAATTTTAAAAATCGATCCGAACCGCCACATGACCCGGCGCTGGTACTATCTGATCCCCGCGCAAGGGACGCCGCTTAAACTTTTGCATCGGATCGAGCCGCATTCCCTCGACGATGTTCCAGGCGAGGCCCGGCTCTATCTCTCCTGGCAGGAGCAACATGACCAACTACGCCAGATGCTGGCATCGCCGGGCAAGCAAAGCGAGGCTCCGGCTTCGTCTGACCGAGCGCGGGGCTCGGGGGCATCGGAGCACACTCCGGTGCGCGCACGGGCCCCCGCTAAGAAAATAGCCATGCAATATTCGCCGATGAACGCCATCCCGTACATCTCGCGGGTGGACGCCGGCACTCTCGAGCTCGTCCGGTCATGCGGCGTAGACGTCGTCACTTCGGCCGATCTCGTTCAGCGATTCGAAGCGGTCTGGACGGCAGACCAGTACGCCTCGCACCGACAAGCCGCCGATGCCTTGCGGCAGATCGTGGATGAAACTTTCGCGCGGGTCCGCGATGAGATCCTC
>DASXUA010000589.1:0-8373 GCA_036505095.1 Phycisphaerae bacterium | reverse complement strand
CGAAATCGACTACGCCCCGGTGGCCTTCGCCTCGGCCCGCGAGCACCGCAACGTGCTCGCGACCATCGACCGGGCCGCCGCGCTGTTCAAGCAGGCCCACCTGCGCATCGCCACGGGCAGGCTCAACGATGCGCTCCGGGAAATTCTCGTCGAGCGCGGTCCGTCCGCTAAACGCGGCACGGCGGCCCCGAAGATCTACTACGCCACGCAGATTTCGGCCGCCCCGCCCACGATCGTGCTTTTCGTCAACAACCCGGATCGGGTCACGCAGGACTATCAGCGCTTCCTGCTGAATCGTTTCCGCGAGCGCTTGCCATTCGAGCGGATACCGATACGATTGGTCTTCCGAGCCAGCCGCGGACGGGTTCCCGGGGCCAGCGTGGACGCAACCAGGTGAGTATCGAATTCCATTGCAGCAGTTGCAACCGCCTGATCCGGGCGCCGCGCGAGACCGCCGGCAAGCGCGGGAAATGTCCCTATTGCAAGCAGAGCGTCTACATCCCCTTGCCGGCCGATGAACTTGAAGAGATTCCGCTGGCTCCGGTCAACGAGAGCGACGAGCAGCGCCGCAAGCGCCTGCGCAGCGAAGACATCGCCCTGGCCGCCCGGGTCGATCACGAAACGCGCGAAGCTCCCGACGCCCCCGCATCCTCCTCGGCCGCCGCCGCCGAATCCGCCATGCCTGCGCCGCGTGGCGACAGCGCGCTCGATGTCGAGGAAGAGATCATTCGCTACGTGATGGCCATGCGCGACTCGCGTCTGGGCGAGGCCGAGGATGTCGCCACCCGCCTGCGCCGCGCCGGTCGCCGCGCCCGTCAGGAAATCGAGCGCATGCAACTCGACGAAGTCCCGCCCGCCGGCCTGGAAGGCATCCCGCCCGGTTTGCTCAAAGGCTTCCTCCGCACCCTCGGTGAGCGCCTGGGCTGATGATCCACGCGCCCCGCAGGGGTTGATGCTCCCTCTCCGACGATCTTGCCGATGTGGGTTGCGCCATCGTGCACGTGCCAATACAATCCGCGGCGATGCCCACGCCGCTTCTTGACCGAATCGGCCCCGATACGCCCGGCAAGCTCGAAAGGGCGGCCGCTCGTCGCTACGCCGAGGCGGTCAGACTGAAGGATTACGAACCGCTGGGTGCGCTATACCTATTTGGTTACGCCATCGAGATGCGCCTCAAGTCGGCGTGGTACCGGCTTACGAACGTTCCGCAGAAGCGGGACATCAATGTTGCGATGCCTAACCAATCCACGTCTCCGCGCCAACTTGCCGAACAGACGATTCGAGTGCTGCTGAACCTGCCGGCGAAGGCACCGGTCGGGCATAGCTTAATCGGCTGGGCCAAACTGGTGATCGAAACTCGGCGCAACCATGCTCTGGGGCCGCTCCAGCCCGCCGACGAACGGGCCCTCTGGGAGCACGCGCAGAAAGCCGCACGTGTCTGGCGAGAAACGCTTCGCTATCGCGCGAACAAGCCCTATAATCAGGAAGTCGAAGACGTTGCAGCCGCCGCGAACTGGGTGAGAAGGAAGTACCGTACCTTGTGGACTTGACCATGCCTGCATCCAAGAGGATCAGAGGCGGCCCACCGGCTGCAGCTCCGAAGCGCCGGGCGCGTCATGCCATCCCCCAAACGAACTCGAGACGCGTTGAGTTGCATGCTGGTTTTGTCCAGCATTTGACGCAGCGTTTCTGCGATGACCCCGATCTGCCGGACCTTCCGCTGATCGTCGTCAATCGCATCCCGCAGACGAGGACCGTTCACATTCTAGTCGTCTGGGATCTTTGGAAAGACCTCACCATCCCGCAGCGCGCGCGTGTCATTGCCGATGCCTTCGCCGCAGCGCACCCCGACCAGGACCTGGCCGTCACCTTTCCCATAGGCTTGACGCCTGGGGAGGCGCTGCGTCAGGGATTCCTCCCGTACCAGATCACACCGGTGGTCCGCCCGGAGGACCGGCTTCGTAACGAGGAGCTGAATGAGGCCCTGCGGGCGGCTGGCGGGGTGCTCATCCAGGTAGGCGACGACGTCCAATTGCGTTTCGCAACGCGCGGTCAGGCCAACCGAGCATATCGACGGCTACTTGAGCGGATCAACAAGCCGATCTGGACAATCAGCGAGGAGTTCTCAAACTCCGAATCCGGCGACGTGCGTTGATAGAACTCCGTAGGACGCCGAGCCGCATCGACGCACGCTGCAGAATTGACCTGAGCTGGTTTCGTCAGGGCCGCTGCAGCAACCTTGTCATCGGATCGACTCCAGCGTCCGACCGATTCTGCAACAGGCCGGTACCGAAGGCGCGGCGCGGCTGGTAGAAATCCGGAATCGCCATCCAGCACAGCGCCTGCGGCCGCATGGCCGAGAACAACGCCACCTGCTGCTCGAAAGTCACCGGCGCCGCCGCCGCGCTGCCGCGCACCAGCGCGTCCAGCGCCTGCGTCACGCCGACGCCGCTGAAGCTTTCGAAGATCTCGCCGAGGCTCCCCGGCCGGGGATAGTGCACGATTTTCAGCTCGGCGCTGGGCGGAATATTCGCCAGCGTGCGAGCGGCCTCGATGGCTTCGGGTAGGCCGCCCAACTCGTCCACCAGCCCCAGCGCCAGCGCCTGCCGGCCGGTGTAGATGCGCCCCTCGGCGATCTTGCGGACCTCCTCGGCCGGCATTTTGCGGCAGGTCGCCACGCGATCGATGAACACGCCGTAGAAATCGTCGATGTATTTCTGAATGAAAGCCCGGTCTTCCACTGACAGGCTGCGGTGCGGCGAACCCAGCAGACTGCGGGCGCCGCGCTGCATCGGTGCGAGCACATAATCGGCCCGGTTGAACGCCGACCAGGCGCACTGCAACATGCCGATCACGCCGATCGAGCCCGTCAATGTCGTCGGCTGAGCAAAGATGCGCTGACCCGGGCAGGCGATGTAATACCCGCCCGAGCCGGCCACCGCGCCCATGCTGACCACCAGCGGTTTGGTCTCGCCAAGACGCTTGAGATGCGTCCAGATCACGTCCGAGGCATATCCCGACCCGCCGGGCGAATCGACGCGCATCACCACCGCCTTGATCGAATTGTTCTTGCGCAGCTCATCGACCACCTTGGCGAAGTCATCGCGGCAAATGAGCTGTGAGGCCATGCCGATGCCCAGGTTCACGTCGATGATCGGCCCGCGCGCGTGCAACACGGCGATCTTCGGCCCGACGGCCTTGCGGGCTTCCTCCGATTTTTTCAGCTCGTCGTTGATCAGCTCCATGAAATCCTGCAGCGAGTGCACGTCGGCCAGACCGCGCTCCGAATCCTTGAAGCGCTTCATCTTTTCGCGCCGCAGGACGCGCTCCAGATACTCATCGTAATAGGCCAGCGTATCCACCAGCCCGCGCTGCTTGGCCTGTGTGGCGTTGAACAGCGCCACGTCCACCGCCTGGCTCACCGCGTCTTTGGAGAGATGGCGGCTCTTGGCGATGATGTCGCGATAGTCGTCGAACCAGCTATCCAGGATGGTGTTGAATTCCTCGCGGAAGCAGTCGTTCGGCTCGCGCTGGTTCACGAAGCCGGGGTATTTGTATTTGCCGGCCGTGATGACGTCGAACTCCAGCCCCAGCATCTGAAAATGCCCCTTCATGAAGGGGAACAGCGCGCCCAGACCAGGGATGGCGATCGAGCCGGTGGGCGCCAGCACAATCTCATCGGCCGCACACGCCAGCAGATATGCCTGGGGATCGCCGCCATTCACGAAGGCGAACACTTTCTTGTCGGCTTTGCGCATGCGTTCGATGCCGGTGCGCAGCTCCTGCACATCCGCCAGCGACAGCGAGACATCGCCGACGTCCAGCAGCACCGCGCCGATGTTCTTGTCCTTGGACCAGTCGCTGAAGCGGTCGATCACCTCCTGCAGCGTCTTGGTCCGCCCCGGCAGCGGCAAGTTGATGGCGCGCGCCGGCACCACGAACTCGTCAATCTGCATCTCCGCCAACCGCCGGATGGGATCGGGCTTCTGATCCTCATCATCCACGCTCGCCGTTTCCAGCGACTTGGGCGCCTCCTTCTTGTCCTTGTCCTCACTCTTCTTCGGCTCGTCCGCCCAGGCCGGCGCCAAGCTCGCCAGCATCAGAATCAGTGTTGCTATTCGCGTGATCATTGCGCTACTCCTGTGATGAGGTCCCGCTCGTCGAAGCCGAGTCGTGCCCGGCCCCCGAAGTTTTTGCCTGTTCCGCGGGAGTCTTCTCCACGCGGTGAATCTGACCGTCCTGATCGATGTACAGTTTTTCGAGATGGTCCAGCGTGCCGGGGGCGTAACCGAGCGTCCAGCGCTCCGGTCGCCATTCGATCACGTAAAGTTTCTCATCCAGCACCACCGGGCTTTCGTCCTCGGATTCCTCCGTCTTCTTCTCCGCGCGCTTTTGGATGCCTTCCAGCCACTGGGCCCACTGGCGCTTGGGTGACAGCGTCAGATGCAGCAACTCCGGATGTCCCGAAAAATCGACATAGCCGTCGAGTTCCGCCAGCGTCGCCGGCCAGCGCCCCGTGTCGCGCTTGAAGAGCTGGCAATGATGATAGAGCACTTCCAGTCGCTGACACGCCACTCGTTCGCGGGCGATATCGCTGCCGCCCGCGTCACCGGCGTCCAGCGCGATCGCCGCCAACGCCGGCACCAGCAGCGCTCCCACCGGGATGGGTCCGCGATGCGCAACGTTCAGACCCGTGTAGCGCACCTTCAGCGTGAGGTCTCCATCGGTCAGATTTCCGGCAATCTCCCGGGTGCGCGGCAACAAGGCGTCACGCACGAAGGCGCTCAGCGCCAGGTTGAGATACGGATGCACCCACGCGTACAGCGTTTTCCAGTTCAGCCAGGCTTGGCCATAGGTGCCCTCGGCCGACGGCAGGAAACGCCGCTTATCGCCGCGCGGCAGCTCGAGCCAACGCGTGACAAAACGCTGAGGCGACGTGCTGGTCCAGGCCAGTACGAGCAGATCGCGATCCTTGCCCGAGGCATCCACCTCGCGCGCCGTGAAGACGACCGGCCGGAAACTGACCGGCATCATGCCACCGCCGTAGCCGCTGCTGCCCTCATTCCAGAAGACGCAGCGCTCCTTGATCGTGGCCTCATGCCAGGGCGGCGACTGGTCGCGATGCCGAAACTCTTCATTGATCTTGCGCGCTGCCTCGCGCACCTCGTTCAGGAACTTCTCCGGCTGTTTCACCCGCGTCTGGATGGCGATGTCGGGCATCGGGATGAATCCGGTCCCTGGAATCAAGCTGACGCACACGTCCGCGCCGGCGTGCCGCGCGATGACGCCGCCAGCCTCCGCTGCGACCATCGCGAAGCCGCCCGATTCATCGGGCACCATCTGCGGGCCCAGCCCCGCCAACCCATCCAGCATGCCGCCAATCGCCGGAGTGCTGATGGCCAGCGCGCCGAATGCTTCGTCCGGAACAAAAAAAGTTTGCTTGACCTTGTCGAGCAGTGCCTTGGCGCCTAGACCCGACAAGGGCGGCCACTGGACCTGCACCTCCTCGATCCAGTCGCCCGCTCCGCCGACCCGCGCCGTGTAGTCGATGCTCGTTACGAAATGGAAAGATGAGAACAGTGCACCGCTGTTGATCTCGGTTCCGGCGAAGTTCAACCGGCAGCCGAGCAGCGCTGGCTCATCCCCTTCGGTTCCGACAAAAACGGTCGCGGGCAAGTTCAAGTCCGGATGCGAGGTCAGACACGAACGTGCGTCGCCCGCCGGCAGCAGGTATGCGATCGTCGCGTCGCCGATCGTCAGTTCATGGCCGCCAGCGGCCCGTGCCGTGAGCCGCGCGCCCTTGAACAGCTTGCCCGCCGCCTCGGCGCGTAGCAGAGCGGCCATGCGCGTCTGCAAACCACTCACCGGCCAGTCAAGCCGCACCGCCCAGCGCGATCGGCCGCGCGAATCCGGCGAGAACGTCAGGAAGTCAATGGAGGTATCCGGCCAGGTCTGAACGATTTCGAACAGGCCCGCCGCACTCTCGACAGCGAGTCCCTCAGACGAGAGGCTGCTGACCTCTTGAAACGTGCGGCCCAGTTGCTCCGCGAAAACCCCGGCATGCGAGCGCCCGAACTCCGAAATCAGGCGCGAAACTGATCCGACGTGCAGCTCCAGGCGCGGCTTGACCGCAGGCTCCGCCGCGGTGCTCTCGGCGCTCGCCGTCAAGGGCGCAAAGATTCGCTCGCGCTCGCTCTGTGCCGCCGCCACCGGCGCGAGCATCATTCCCAAAAGCGCTGGGGTGGCGCGCCACCTGTGTGCCCGATCCATTTACGGCTCCTTCGATGCGCCGGATTTGTTGCCGTCCGGCTTCGGCGGGGGCGGTGCCCCACCGCCCATCAGCAGCATGGCGGCATTCTTGCCGGCCACCAGCAATTCGCTCGGTGCGAACAGGTCGAACTGCACCCAATTCTCTCCGCCGGTGCCGCTCATCGCCAGCGGTGCCTGCAGCTTGGGCATCTGGATGGGAAATTCCTCTTCCTCTCCCATGAGCTTGCCGCCTTCGCGGATGGTACTGATGATCTGATCGACGGCGATGTACACCACCGAGGCTCGTTCCCTGGGTAACTGCTCGGCGACCTTGCGGATTCCCGGATCACGGTCGAGCGGCGCTTGCTTCGCTTTGGCGACGCCAATGGCCCGCTTGGCGAACTCCGCGCCGCCACCAAATGTCACCGTTACGAGATTCTTCTCAACGGGGGCCACGCGCACCAAGATGCCCTCACTGCCGAGCAACTTGGTCAGTTTTCTGGCATCCTCTTCATCCCAGCCGATTTGCTCGACCTTCGCCGGGTCGAATCGGAAGTGATGCACCTTAATGCCCTCAATTTCCTCGGCGTCCGCTTTGTGCGTGACGGCGGCGACGCCCGCCTTCGCCTCCTCCTCTGAGGCAGCCAACTCCTTGCCGGTGTCCACAATCTTCACGACGGCCGAAATCCATTTTTCGCTATCGGTGACGTCGAATGCAAACGCCAGCGCGCCTAACCCGTTGGAACTCCCGGACAGGCTTACCACCGACCCGTGCACCCCCGTGATGAGTGTGGCCCATTCCTCGAATTGGTTCCTCAGGGCTGTGATCTTCTCCTTGTGCTGCTCGGGCGCCTCGGCGATGCCCGCCACGAACAACTGATCCATCTGCTTGATCGCCGCCTGCACCGTTGCTGGTTCAAGGAACTGCCCCATGGCCAGCAGGTACGGGTCGTCTGGCACACCCACCAACAACGATTCACTCGTCGTGCGAAGCTTCGTCTGCTTCGCCAGATCGCTGCCGGGCTTCACGGTCATGCTGAAGCGCAAACCCAGCCCCGGTTTGCTGAGCGCCAGCCCCATAGTTATCGAGCGCAGACCCGTGATGTATGGCTCATACATCTTCCGGAACAACTCCGGATCAGCGCTGCCGCGCTGCGCGGTCTGCATCATGGCAAAAAAGCCTTCGATCTGGGGTTTGAGCAGCTTCATCAGCCGGTCGGCGTCCAGCCAGACGGCCAGGTCCAGGCCCTCGAGCGCTTTCAGCTCGTTCGCCTGCAGCTTGGTGTCGATTCCCGTCTTGCTTTCCGCGATCGTCTTGGCGACTTCGGCTGATTGCGCGATGACGACGTGTTTGGCCGTGGTGGCCGCGAACGCGGGCTGCCCCATCATCGACACGTTCCAGATGCCACCCTCGCCGCTTTTGCCGCCCATCGCTTCGAGCAGAGCTTTGGCATCCGTGGTCGGAACGACAAAGGCCAGTTTGGCCAGCAGTTCCTGTGGGTTGTCAGCCGGCAAGAAAACCACCGCCAGTGCGCCGTTCTCGTTCAGACCCGACGTCATCTGAAAATGCGCCTTCAAGGCCGACGAGAGTGAATTGAACGGCGGCTGCACCATGCCTTGCAGCGCGAGCAGCGCGAGCATCTGCTGGTAATCGGCGTCGAACTGTTTGATGCTCGGCAAACAAACGAATCCGACGGCGTCCGCCGGAATCACCGACAGCGCTTCCTTAATATTTTGCCCCGCAGCGCGGCCGGGCAGCCACAAGCACACGATCAGCAAACCCGTAACGAGCTTCCGCATCCTCGACATGACTTCCTCCCGACTCATGGACCGCGCCGCAGCGCGCACAATACCGTAACCGAAACGCAAACCGTCCGAAAGAACGGCTATTCTACCCAGAACACGCGCGGCATGCGCAGCGGCCGTTCCAGACCGACGCGCGCACCGACGCCCGCTGAGATTCATCGTAACGTGCGGGGGTGCTGGGTTTGTTGAAAGTTGTCCTAACCTGTGCTGCTGGCCAGCAGCTCCTCCGGCACGGGGCCGGTGGAACGGCACTTGGGATAGTTGCTACAACCCAGGAACGGCCCGGTGCGGCCGGTGCGGATCAGCATCTTGCCGCCG
>DASXUA010000588.1:0-4832 GCA_036505095.1 Phycisphaerae bacterium | reverse complement strand
CCGCCGAACGCCGGCGCAGTCGGCCGCGGCACCGGCAGCTTGACGACGCGGTCAATGCGGCCGTCGGGCGCGTAGCGCGTCACGCGCCAGCCGTCCCAATGAGCGTTCCACAGGAAGCCCTCGACATCCACGGTCATGCCGTCGGGAAACCCGGCCTCGTCGGGGATGGTCGCGAAGGCGCGGCGCGGTCCCACCGCGCCGGTTTGGGGGTCGATGTCGTAGCGGAAGATCCGGCGGACATAGCTGTCGGCGAAATAGGCGGTCCTGCCGTCGGGGCTGAAAGCCGGGCCATTGGAGCAGATGATACCGCTGTCGATCTTGCGCGCGCCGAGCTTGGCGTCGACCACATAGAGGTTTCCGGTCGCATCCTTCTCGCCGCGGTCGGCGCTTCCGGTCCACAGCCGGCCCTGGCGATCGCACTTGCAGTCGTTGAACCAGTTGCCCGGCAGGTCGGCTTCGGGATGAAGCAGCAATTGGCGCCGGCCGCTAACGGCGTCGACCGCCGAGATGCCGTCCTCCTTGACCACGATCCAGCCCCCGCGTTCGCGGAACACGAGGCCGCCGACATAGCTCCCGATATCCGCCCGCAACTGCTCGTTGCGGCCGCTTGCCGGGTCGAACCGGTAGACCGCCGGCCGCAGCAGATCGACCCAGTAGAGCCGCCGCTCCGCCGCCTGCCACAATGGGCCCTCGCCCAGATTGCTGCGAATTTCCAGGACGCAAGTGGCCGCCTCTGATGTCATTCCGCTGCCTCGTTAACCATGCTCCGGCGATCTAAGCCGATAAATCGGCCCGCAACAATCACCTGGAATGTTGTTGCCTTCCGGCCCTATGCTGCTAAGGCATCCCAGGAAGGGAGAGCAGGCGATGAGTCGTGCCTTTGTGAAAGAAGCGGACGGCGAGCAGCCCGGCGAAGAGCTGCCGGAACGCCCGCAGAGTCCGCATCCGAACTATGTGACCGCGTCCGGGCTCAAGGCGCTGCAGGAGCATTTGGCGAAGCTGCAGGAGGAACGTCGCCATCTGACCGAAGCCGGCGAGCCGGAGATGCTGGACAAAGAGCACCTGAAGCTCGTGGAGCGCGACATCCGCTACTTCCAGGAGCGGATCGAGCGCGCCGTCCTCATCGATCCCGACAGCCAGCCGGCCGACCGGATCGGCTTCGGCGCCATCGTGGAGACCGTCGACGGCAACGACGAGAAGCGGAAATTTCGCATCGTCGGCGAGGACGAGGCCGATCCCAAGCACAGCCGGATCAGCTGGGTCTCGCCGCTCGCCAAGGCGCTCAACGGCGCCGCCGTCGGCGATACCTTCGTGTGGAAGCGCCCGACCGGCGATCTCTCGCTCGAAATCCTCTCGATCAAGTATTCCAAGCACTAGTGGTCTGATCCTGACGCTTGGTTTCCAAGCGTCAGGTGAATCAGCCCACCAGATCAATCGAACCACTAGCCTTCGGCGGCAATGTCGAGCACGACGCGGCCGACGATCTTGCCGCGGCGCATGCGCTCGAGCACCTTGTTGATCGCGCGCAGCGGTTGGCGCTCGACCTTGACCTTGACCTGGCCCTCGACGGCGAAGCGGATCGCCTCCGCCAGGTCGAGCCGCGAGCCGACGTTGGAGCCGCGCAGCGAGAGTTCGCCGTTGATCACCTTGCCGATGGAGATCGGCAGCCGGTCGCCGTCGCGTCCGGGCACGCCGATGAAGCTGCAGGTCCCGCTCGGGCGCAGCGAGCGGATCGCCTGATCGAAGGCGATGCCGGCCGGCGTCGTGACGACGGCGGCATGCGGCCCGCCCGCCAGCTCCTTCTTCAGCGCCCGTACGGGATCGCCTTTCTTCGCGTTCACGACCATGTCGGCGCCGAGCGCGGTGGCGAGGCGCAGCTTGTCGTCGGCGATGTCGACAGCCGCGACCTGCAGGCCCATGGCCTTGGCGTACTGCACGGCAAGATGGCCGAGCCCGCCGATCCCGAAGACGGCCACGCACTGTCCCGGCCGCGCCATGGTGCGCTTGAGGCCGCGATAGACGGTGACGCCCGCGCACAGCACCGGCGCCAGCCCGATCAGGTCGGCCTTGGCGGGAAGGCGGCCGACATAGGCGGCGGGCGCCGCAATATACTCGGCGTATCCGCCGGGTTTCGAATAGCCGGTCGACTCGCCGCCGGCGCAGATCGTCTCGTTGCCCGCCAGGCAGTGCTCGCAGGCTCCGCAGGCGCTCCACATCCAGGGCACCCCCACGACGTCTCCGTCTTTGAGACCATGCACATGGGCGCCGCGCGCGGCCACGTGGCCGGTGACCTCATGTCCGGGAATGAGCGGCAGGCCGGGCAGAGGATCCCAATCGCCGTCGACCGCGTGCACGTCGCTGTGGCAGACGCCGCAGGCGGCGACCTTGATCAGCACTTCGCCGGGCCCCGGTTCGGGCATCGCGACGGCTTCGATTTTCAGCGGCGTCTTCAACTCGCGCAGCACGGCGGCGCGCATGGTCTTGGGCATGATTGTTTCCCCCGATGGTGTCGCGCTTTATCGTCGACCCGACGACGACACTATAACGCTCGGCGTCCGTCAACCGGGCCTGCCGCAGGTTGTCGGTAGCACGTGAGTTGTCCGGTCTAGGTAGCACATCACTTGTCCGGTTTTAGACTCCCTCCAAAGCGGAGGGGGACGGATGAACTGGACGGGTGCGCTACGCGAGGTACGGACGATGCGTTTCGAGGAGGTTTACGGGCGATTTCAAGGCGGCCGCCTGAGTTGTGCGGAGGCGGCGGATATCCTGGGCATGTCGGAACGGAACTTCTTGCGCTACCGGACCCGCTACGAGGCCGACGGTGCGGAGGGGCTCTACGATCGGCGGGTGGGCCGCGTGTCGGGGCGGCGGGTACCAGTCGACGAAGCGACGCGCCTGATCGAGCTCTATGCGACCAAGTACTTCGACTTCAACGTCAAGCACTTTCACGAGAAACTGGTGAGGGAGCACGGCTACAAACGCAGCTACACCTGGACCAAGCGGGTGTTGCAGGATGCCGGCCAGGTGAAGCCAGCCAAGAGGCGCGGCGCCCACCGGCGCAAGCGCCCGCGCAAGGCCTTGCCGGGCGTGATGCTGCACCAGGACGGCTCACGCCATCACTGGGTGCCGGAGATCGAGTGGGACCTGATCGTCACCATGGACGACGCCACGAGCGACATCTACTCGGCCTTCTTCGTCGAGCAGGAAGGCACCATGTCGAGCTTCCAGGCGTTTCTCGAGGTGATCAACGGGCACGGCCTGTTCGGCTCCCTCTATGCCGACCGCGGCTCGCACTATTGGATGACGAAAGCGGCCGGCGCGGGCGTCGACAAGCGCAACCCCACCCAGGTCAAACGCGCCCTCGACCAGCTCGGCATCGAGCTCATTCCGGCTTCGGCGCCGGAGGCACGGGGGCGTTCCGAGCGCATGTTCGGGACGCTCCAGGGCCGCCTGCCGCCGGAGCTGCGCGCGGCCGGAATCACGACCATGGGGGCGGCCAACCGCTACTTGCGCGAGGTGTTCCTACCCGCCCACAACGCGCGCTTCCGCGTGTCGGCAAGCGAAGCCGGCACGGCCTTCATTCCCTATGTCGGGCGCGACCTGGCCGACATCCTGTGCATTCAGGAAGCGCGCGTGGTGGGGCGCGACAACTGTGTCGCCTACAAGCGTCTCAGCCTGCAGATCCCGCCCGACCGTCATCGCCATCACTACGTCAAGGCGAGCGTGCGGGTGCACGAATATCCCGATGGGCCACTGGCCGTCTTTCATGGTCCGCGCTGCCTGGCGCGCTACCATGCCGACGGACGTCTCATCGGCGAGACTGACAATGCCAAATCGGCCGCTTGACTCTGCTGGGCGGCCAGCCCTGTGGATATGTGGACGATCCGCAAAGCGCGGACCGGCTGCGCTTCCCCCATGTTCCCCTGAAGAAGGGAAACATGGGGAAATGCTCGCCTTCGCCCACATCCCCACAGGGCCAACAACAGCGGACAACTTATGTGCTACTTAAATCGGACAACTTCACGTGCTACCGACAGACGAATCCCTGTCCCATCCCGCCTTCCACGAGAGGGCGCGTGGGCAGCTGAAGTGCGCCAGAGGCGGCAAAGTCGGATAGAGTGGCACGATGAAATCCGCCTCCCGTATCGCTGGATGCGACCTCGTTCTGGTCGGTGGTGGCCACAGCCACGTCGAGGTGCTCCGCCAATTTGCCTTGCGGCCGGCGTCCGACATCCGCCTGACGCTCATCAGCCGGGACATCCACACCCCCTATTCCGGCATGCTGCCGGGTTTCGTGGCCGGCCACTACAGCCATGACGACGCTCATATCGACCTTCGCCCCCTCGTCCAGACCGCCGGAGCGCGCCTGTTCCACGCCGAGGCGATCGGCCTCGACCTGGACGGCAAGCGGGTCATCTGTGCCGATCGCCCGCCGGTCGAATTCGACTTTCTGTCCCTGGATATCGGATCGAAGCCGAACTGGCAGGACATACCCGGCGCCGCCGACTACACGCTGCCGATAAAACCCGTCGATGGCTTCGTCGCCGGCTGGCAGGCGATCGAGCGGGCACTACTGCAGCGCCGCGGACGCCCGTTCCGCATCGCCGTCGTCGGTGGCGGCGCCGGCGGCACGGAAGTCTGCCTCGCCCTGCAACACCGCCTCGCCGCGCGAATGCAGAACGGTTCGCGAGTCCAATTCGCAATCGTCGCCGATACCGCCGAGTTACTGCCAACGCACAATCCGGGCGTGCGTCAGCGCCTCACCCGCGTGGTTCGCCAGCGTGGCATCGAGCTGCACCTCAATCGAAGGGTCGTGGCTGTCACGCCGGACA
>DASXUA010000587.1:0-7891 GCA_036505095.1 Phycisphaerae bacterium | reverse complement strand
CCGAGACCCATGTCGTCGGCGAGCAGCACGCGGCCCGCCTGGGCGGCGAAGAGCGCGCCCTCGCGTTGATACGGATACAGGGGCACCTTGAGCAGGCTTTTCCAGGCAGCTTCGGCGCCGCGACCCGTATATCGCCGTTGCAACTGCTGAGCGCGCGCGGCGGCGTCGCGCTGCTCGGCGATGAACGCCAGCGCATCGTCGTAAATCCGCAGCGGATGACCCGATGCGGTCGCCGCCTGAACGAATTCGTGGAAGCGGCGCGCGCCCTCCGGTCCGAGACTGCCATCCAGCCGGAAGTATTTCTTCGCCAGATGTTCCAACGCGGACGGACAGTTGGTCCCGGGCGAGAACACGATCGTGCGTTGCGCGCCGTAGCGCAGGTAGACCTCGGCACAGGGCGGGCGGAATCCCTGTCGCAGCTTCGCGGCGTGTCGCCGCCGCAGCTTGTGCAGCGTGTGCTCAATGTGCTTGCAGGTGCCCAGCGTGTTGACCGCGTAATCGGGGCACGAGCAGAAATTCACGCCCGGCCCCTCGCCACGGATGGCCACGCGATAAGTGCGCTGCGTGGCCGGGTTGGTGAGCGAAAACTCCGAAAAGATCGGGTCTTTGCCGAGATTGCGCAGCTCAAACGGCTGGTCCTCGGCGAATTGCCGCCGCAGCGCGATCTGCCACTCGCGCAGCTCCATCTTGGGCGGCTTGTGCAGGCGAGAGACTTTGACCGATTTGATCGAATCCGTGACCGCGCGTGACATGACGCGTCCTCCTGACGATGCCCGAGTGCCTCCATCTCACCGGCCGCACCGGCCGGCGGCTCGGGCGTATTGTCAACCGGAATGCCCGTGCGATGCAAGCGGCGTCGGCGCGGGCTCGCAGGCCACGCCAAATGGTCGAGCAGCACCTCGCGCCGGCTGGAAGCAGGCGGTACGGGCCGGCTGGGGAGCCGGCGCTACGTGCGCGGCGGCGCCGGGGCGCGCGGGACGGCGCGGGCCTTCGAAGGTGAACGCGGACGGGCAGTCCTGATTGAGCACGCAGGCGGCGCAGTTGGGCTTGCGGGCGGTGCAAATCTTGCGGCCATGCCAGATCAGGGCGTGCGAAAAGTAGGACCATTCGTCGCGCGGGATGACTTCCATCAGGTCGCGCTCGATTTTCCCGGCGTCTTTCTCGTTCTTGCCGCGCCAGGTCATCCCCAGGCGCGTGGCGACGCGGCCAACGTGCGTGTCGACGACTACGCCTTCGTTCTTGCGGAAGAACGTGCCCAGGACAACGTTGGCCGTCTTGCGCGCGACGCCACGCAGCTCGAGCAGACCTTCCATGGTGTCGGGCACCTGGCCGCCGAACTTTTCGATGATCGATTGGCTGGCCGCCTGAATACTTTTGGTCTTCTGCCGGAAGAAGCCGGTCGGGCGGATGAGCGCCTCGACCTCATCCGGCGGGGCGGCGGCGAGCGCGGCGGGCGTCGGATACTTGGCGAACAGAATCGGCGTAATGCGGTTGACCGTGTCATCGGTTGACTGGGCCGAGAGAATCGTCGACATCAGGAGCTGCCAGGCGTTGTTGTGGTGCAGGGCCGTCGTGACTTCGCCGTGATAGTCGTGCAGCGCTTTGAGGATCCGCAGCGCGCGCTGGCGGCGGGCATCGGCGGACTCGCGCATACGCCTGGCCTTTGGACGAGGCTTGGGGGCGCGCTTGGTTACTTTGGCTGCGGCGCGTTTGAGAATGGGCATGGCCGATACATCATGCCCGCGCGCGGATGCACGGGCAAGCGATACGGCTGTCCGCACGGAGGCGGATCCGCCGTGGCGGACTTGCCCATGCCACTCCGCACTAACCGGCGGCTTGCTCGGCCGGGTCTGATGATCGAAAATCGGCGATCGGAGATCGGAAATGATCCTATGCGCGTGCTGATTGCTGACAAGTTCGAGCAGGCGGGAATTGATCGGCTGAGGGCCGTCGGCTGCGATGTCACGGTCGAGACCGGGGCGAAAGACGCGGCGCTGGCGGACGTGCTCCGCAAGTCACATGCGCAGGTCCTGATCGTCCGCTCCACCAAAGTGCTACAGGCGGTGATCGACGCCGGTGATGAGCTGGCGCTGATCGTGCGTGCCGGCGCGGGGTACGACAACATCGATGTCGAGGCGGCCTCCAACCGGGGCGTGTTCGTGGCCAACTGCCCGGGCAAGAACGCCATCGCGGTGGCGGAATTGACCTTCGCACTCATCCTGGCGCTGGATCGGCGCGTGGTCGAGAACGTGAATGACCTGCGGCGCGGCGTCTGGAACAAGAAGGAGTATGCGATCGCGCGCGGGCTGAAGGGCCGCACGTTGGGCGTGATTGGGCTGGGACAGATCGGGCGCGAGGTCGTCGAGCGCGCGCGGGCCTTCGAGATGCCGGTGATCGCTTGGAGCCGCTCGCTGACGAATGACGCCGCCAAAAGTATGGGCGTCGTGCGCGCGGAGACGCCGATCGAACTGGCCGGCGCGAGCGACATCGTCAGCGTGCACCTGGCCGGCACGCCTGAGACGAAGCATCTGGTCAACGCGGGCGTGTTCGCCGCGATGAAGCCGGGCAGCACCTTCATCAACACCGCCCGCGGCGAGGTGGTGGACTACGAGGCGCTGGCGGCGGCCGTCGAAACCAAGCGTCTGCGCGTCGGCCTGGACGTTTATCCGCACGAGCCGGCGGCAGCCAGCGGATTGTTCGCGGATCCGTTGATCAAGGGGTTCGCGGAGAGCGCCGACAGCGGGATCATCTACGGCACGCACCACATCGGCGCCTCGACCGATCAGGCCCAGAACGCCATCGCCGAGGAAACCGTGCGGATCGTCGAGCACTATCTGGCGAGCGGCGCGGTGCTGAACTGCGTGAACCTATGCGCGCGCTCGCCGGCGCGCTGGTCGCTCTCGGTCCGGCATCTGAACCGGCCGGGCGTGCTGGCGCACGTCTTGAATGAGATTTCTCACGCCGGCATCAACGTCGAAGAAATGGCCAACATCATCTACAGCGGCGCGGCGGCGGCGTGTGCGCAGATCCGCCTCGATGCGCGCCTGCCGGACGAGGCGCTGGAGCGCATCCGCGCCGGCAACGCCCATATTTTGGCGGTATCGGTGACGCAGTTGGACGGCGAGTGATGCCCATGGGAGGCGAACAGCCGTTGGCTACCAACCCGTCGTATGCCCCGCCGCGTGACGACGAGGAAATCGCGCGCATCGGCGAAGTCCTCGCGCACGCGTTCCTCTTTCCGGTCGAGCGCGCCCGCGCCTATCTGGAACGAGGCGGACTGGAAAACGTCCGGGTCATCCGCGACGGCGGCGACGTGCAGGGGGCGCTGCTCATCTTGCCAATGGGCCAGTGGTTCGGCGAGCGCGCGGTACCGATGGCCGGAATCGCGGCGGTGGGTATCGCTCCCGATCATCGCGGGCGGGGCGCCGGCACGCGCCTGATGCGCGCGGTCGTGGAAGAACTGCACGCCAACGGTACGCCCTTGTCCGCGCTGTATCCGGCGACACAGCCGATATATCGACGTCAGGGATACGAGCAAGCCGGCATGCATTTCGAAGTCCGCCTGCCGACGGATCACATTCACGTTCACGACCGAACGCTGGAACTGCGGCCGACGCGCCCGGACGACCAGCCGGCGATCGAGGAACTCTATCGGCGGTCGGCCCGCCGCGCGCCCGGGAACCTGGAGCGACATCATCTGATTTGGCATCGCGTGCGCGAATCGCCGGAGGACAAAGTGCAGGGCTTCTGCGTCGGCCGCGACGGGCAACTCGAAGGCTACGTCTACTACATGCAGAAGCGGGCGTCGCCGCGCTGGTATAGCCTGCACGTCACGGATTACGTGGCCGCCACGCCGGATGCCGGCCGGCGCCTGCTGGCGTTCTTCGCCGATCACCGCTCGCTGGCCGATGAAGTGATCTGGCGCTCCGGACCGCGCGATCCGCTGCTGATGCTGTTGCCTGAGCAGCGACATTCGCGCACGCTGCAGGATTACTGGATGCTGCGGATCGTGAACGTGCCGGCCGCGCTGCAGGCGCGCGGCTACGCAGCGCAACTCTCCGGTGAGCTGCACCTGGAAGTGCGCGACGACGTGCTCCCCGCGAACGGCGGGCGCTTCGTATTGGAAGTCGCGGATGGCCAAGGTCACGTCCGCAGCGGCGGGCGCGGCGAACTGCAAATGGACGTGCGCGGTCTGGCCGCGCTGTACAGCGGATTCCTGGCGCCGCGCGATCTGGCGGCGGCCGGTTACGCTGCGGGCTCCGAAGACGCATACGCGACGGCAGAAGCGATCTTCGCCGGACCAGCGCCGTGGATGCGAGATCATTTCTGACGTGCAGCCCGTCGCTCATCCAGGCTCGCGGCACGGCGCCGGCGATTGCGCGTTGTGGATCGGCCGCGGCGGACGACGTATCACGGCGATCCGGTGAACGCGCGCTGCAATTGGGCAACATCAACGAGGACCACATCCCCGTCCGCATCGACATCCGCAGCCGCGCAGTCCGAAAGTGCTGCTGCGTTGGGGCCGATCAGGCCGCTGGCGAGATGCTCAATTGCGTCAATTTGTGCGGCGGCGAATCGTCGCCTATTCACCGCCCGGATTTCGCGACCATGTCTGACTTCGCGTCCCACTCAAGGGCTTGTGACCGCCTTTCCGCCGACGCATCCAGAGAGTCCCAGGCGCGATAAAGGCGCGCGACGCGCGCGGCGGCGTCAACGAGAATCCGCGTTCGGGTGGTTGCCGAGATCTGTTGGGACGCCGCATCAAGCTGCTCGAAACTGCTGATGAGCATCGACTCGGCCTCGCCCAGCGTGGCCAGCCGCGCCTCGAGTGCCGCATTCGAATCGAGCGCCGCACGTGCCGAGAGCGCGCCGCCCAGAAGGCTCTGGCTGTTCGGCAGACGCCAGTCGTCATTCGCCAGGATTTGCTGGCGAATCTTGAACGATTCGCGGGCGAGCGATTCGGCCTCGCGGGCGGCATCGAGCGTGTTTGCGCCGAGCAGTGCCGTGGCGAGCTGCGCGAGGGCCGACGCGTAGGCCGCACGATCGCTCTCTTTCGCCAGTTGCCGGATGGTCAGCGCCTCCCGCAGGAGCGGCGTGGCCTCCTCGAATCGCTCCAACTCGATCAACAGCAGGCCGGCGCCGTCAAGCGCCATGGCCAGGTGCGGGTGCTGTGGCCCGAGCACGCGCCGCATGATTTCCGCGGCTTCGGTGAAGGCGGCGACGCCTTCCTCGCGCGCGCCGCGCGCCCGCAGGCTCGCGGCAATGTGCATCAGCGCCACGGCCGTATGCGGGTGCCCGTCCGGATACACGCGCCGCGACAGCGCCAAACCCTCGCGCGCCAGCAGCTCTCTCTGCTCGGAGTCGCCGCGCTGTCCCCTCAGGCCAGCCAGATTGATCAGCGTCATGGCGACCGCGCCGTCCTGCTCCGGGCTGAACTTGCGGAGCACCTCCAGCGCCTCGCGGTAACGCTGCTCGGCCTCATCGAGCTGTCCGCGATCCTGCAACTGGAACGCCAGGTTGTTCAGGCTGATCCCCAGGTGCGGATGACCGTCGGGGTAGAGCCGCCGCTTCATGGCGACCGATTCGCGCAGCAGGTCAAGTGCGCGGTCCGCGTCCGCCGACGCGTGCATGAGCGCGGTCGCCAGGTTGTTCAGCGCGTCGGCGACATGCGGGTGGTCGCCTGGAAACGCCTTTTGATAGAGCTCGAGAGCGCGCTGGCTCGCCTCGACGGCTTCCTCATTTTGTCCGAGCGCTCCCAGCGAATCCGAGAGATTGGTGAGCGCGTTGGCGATCACGGTTTGGTCGCCGGAAGCTTCGGCCACTTGCAGCGCTTCGCGCAACTGGCTGGCCGCCTCCTGCGGCTTGCCTTGCATGGACAGCAGCCAACCCATGCTCGCGAGGCTTTCGGCGACACGGCGGTCGTTGGGTCCAAACATCCGGCGGCGCAGATCGACCAGGCGCTTGGCCATCACGATCGCCTCGTCAACGCGGCCTTGCTCCCCCAGGAGCATCGCGCGGGCCTCCAGATATCGCTCCTGAAGCGATCCGTCTTCACCAAGTCCATTGAGGATCGGCACGACCGGCTCCAGCAGTCGTTCGGCGCTGGCGATGTCGCTGAGCGTGCGGTAGACCGTCGAGATCATGATTCGCAGATCGGCCTCGGCCGCCGGCGCGTCGCGCAGTTCGCCGCGCTCGATATCCACGACCGCCTGTTCGAGTAAGGTGCGCAGCAGTGTCGGATCGCGTCCGCGGGAAATCTCCGGGCCGGCCCCGTCGAGCATCCGGCGCATGAACTCCGACACCCGCTCGGCAGAGCGTCGTTCGCGTTGCTCGCTCTTCTGCGCCGCGCGGGCGGTGTCGCGCTGCCCGGCCGCGATCCACGCTTGCCACACGGCTGCGCCGAGGCCGATGAGCAGCGAACAGGCGATCAGTGCCATCGTGGCCACGCCGCCGCGGTGTTGCCGCACGAATTTGCGCATGCGGTACGCGGTACCGGGCGGGGCCGCTTCGACGGCCTCTCCGTTCTGATGGCGCTCCACGTCTGCCGCCAGCCCACCGGGCGAGTCGTAGCGGCGCGTGCGGTCTTTCTCCAGCGCGCGGAGGATGATCCAGTCGAGTTCGCCGCGAAGCATTGGGGCCAGCCGCGGCGGCTCAAGGGCGCGGCGGGCCGCGATGGCGGCCAGCTCGTCGTCCGGCAGCGCCGCGACGCGCGCGCTCGGGGCCGGCGGGTCAACCTCGCGAATCAGGCGCTGTATCTCGCCGAGTTCCGCTTCGCGCAACCGCCGGGAATCAAACGGCGTGACTCCCGTGAACAACTCGTACAGCAGCACGCCGAGCGCGTACACGTCGGAGCGGGTATCAATGTCGCGGCTGCCGGCGACCTGCTCGGGGCTCATGTAGGCGGGCGTTCCCACCCATTGACGAACTTGCGTGAGCGTCTCGTGCGCGGCGGGCCCCGGTTGCGTGAGCTTGGCGATTCCAAAGTCGATAATTTTGCAGAACCGGCGGTCGCCGTGCAGGCCGGCCAATACGTTGCTGGGCTTGAGGTCGCGGTGGATCACGCCTTTGGTGTGCGCGTGCTGCACGGCCTGGCACACCTGCGCGAAAAGCGCCAGCCGTTGCGGTACGCTAAGCTTGCCGCGGTCGCAGAAGGTCGTGATCGGTTCGCCTTCAACACGCTCCATAGCGAACCACGGCGTTCGGGCCGGCAAGCCGAGCAGACCCGGAATCTCCGCCATCCCCGCTTCGTAGACTTGCGCGATGCCGGGATCCTGAAGGTTGGCGAGAATTTCGGCTTCGTGCTCGAAGCGCCGCAATGTTTCCGCGGAGGCGAAGGCCGCATCCAGCACCTTCAATGCGACCGTCCGGGAGGGATGTTCCTGGCGGGCCTCGTACACCACGCCCGCGCCGCCGCGCCCGATCTCACGGACGATCTCGTAGCGTCCGATCCGCGCCGGCTGCCGTCTTGGCAACGTCGGCACCGGCGCGCGCAGGAAATCTCCCATCCCGCTGTCGTCATTCCTGAGCAGCTCTTCAACCAGGCAGCGCAGCTCGGGGTCGCCAGCGCAGCGCGCGGTCAGCCGCGCGGACCGCGCATCAGCCGGCGTCCGTACCAGCTCGAAAAAAAGCTCCTCCGCCGTCGCGAGTCGCGGATCCTGCATCATCTGCACCCGTAAAGCCGCCCGGACGTCAATCCGCTCTCAGGATGGACATTCGCCCTCCATAATCCGCAAACCAGCCACAAAGACCCTCACTGAGATCGGGATTCACCGCCCAGGCGGGTGAAAAGCAGGCTGCGCGTGAAGCGCCACTCGCGCTGCACCGTGGGAACGGAAATCTTCAGCGCCGCGGCCGTTTCCTCCAGCGTCAAACCTGCGAAAAAGTGCAGCAT
>DASXUA010000586.1:0-14975 GCA_036505095.1 Phycisphaerae bacterium | reverse complement strand
ATTCTGTTGATGGTGACTCGTAGGGAAATCAAGGGTGTTGTCGATCAGATCGTCGAGAAGTTCGGCCCGGATAAGGTCATTCTCTTTGGCTCCTACGCGTATGGCCGGCCGACAGCGGATTCCGACGTTGATCTTCTACTCGTGATGCCGTACAGAGGCTCGCCCTTCCGGCTGGCTGCCAGCATCCGCCACGCGATTGATTACCATTTTCCTATGGACCTGATCATTCGACGGCAGGAGGATATTGATCGACGAATCCCGTTGGGCGATTGGTTTCTCAAGGAAATCACCGAGAAGGGCAATGTCCTTTACGAACGAGTGCGTCGACGACTGGGTCAGGAGAGCCGAGGACGATCTCGACGCCGCCAAACGTCTCGCGCGCGTCCGAATTCGCGCGCATTGGAACAACGTAGCGTTTCACGCTCAGCAGTGTGCCGAGAAGTATCTCAAAGCGTTCCTGACGCAGCACGAGGTTCAGTTTCCGCGGATACACGATCTGAAAGCTCTCCTCGATCTCGCCGTGCCCCTCGCGCCGCTTTGGGACGCGCTGAGACCAATTTGCGAGGATCTCTCGGACTACGCCGTCCTTCCGCGTTATCCCGGACAGGACGTGACGCGTGAGGAAGCCAAGAACGCATTGACCAATGCCACCGTGGTCCGCCGACGAGTGCGGGAGATCATGGGACTGCCAGCGGAACGCGCAGCCCCCCGCGCACGTCAGCGAAAGACGCCGCGCAAGATCTCGCGGAAGAAGCGGCGCGGTCGCACATAGAGGTGCAGCATGTACGCCAAGTTACGAGACGGCTTACGGGGAGAGCTTGATCAGATTCGCGAGGCAGGACTGTACAAGGACGAGCGCATCATCGTTTCGCCCCAAGGCGCAGATGTCGGTGTGCGCTTTCCGGCCGATGCGCCCGCGCGCGAGGTGCTCAACTTCTGCGCGAATAACTATCTGGGCTTATCGTCGCATCCAGAGGTGATCGCGGCCGCACGCGAAGGGCTGGAGAAGCGCGGCTACGGGTTGAGCAGCGTACGCTTCATCTGCGGTACGCAAGACATCCACAAGCAACTCGAACGCCGGCTCAGCGAATTTATCGGCACGGACGACACGATCCTCTACAGCTCCTGCTTCGATGCCAATGGCGGACTGTTCGAAGTCATTCTGAAGGAGCAGGACTGCGTCATCACCGATGCGCTGAATCACGCGTCGATCATCGACGGCATCCGCCTCTGCAAGGCCAAGCGGCTGATCTACGCCCACAACGACATGGCCGATCTCGCGGAGAAGCTGAAAGAGGCCGCGAGCGCGCGCTATCGCATGATCGCCACCGACGGCGCCTTCAGCATGGATGGCGATGTCGCCAACCTGAAGGCGATCTGCGACCTGGCCGAGACATATGACGCACTGGTCATGGTCGACGATTCACACTGCACGGGCTTCATGGGCAAGACCGGTCGCGGCTCGCACGAGCACTGCGGCGTGATGGGTCGCGTGGATATCATAACCACCACGCTCGGCAAGGCCTTGGGCGGCGCTTCGGGCGGCTGCACCAGCGGACGCAAGGAGATCATCGAATTACTGCGGCAGCGTTCGCGACCCTATCTGTTCTCCAACACGCTGCCGCCGGTGGTTGTATCGGCCGCATTGAAGGCCGTGGAGCTATGCACGCGTTCGACCGCGCTGCGCGACAAACTTGAGGCTAACACAAAGCGTTTCCGCGACGGAATGACGGCCGCCGGCTTCGACATTCGCCCCGGCACGCACCCCATTGTCCCGATCATGCTCTACAATGCGCGACTGGCGCAACAAGTCGCCCGCGAGCTGTACGATGAAGGCATCTACGTGATCGGCTTCTTCTTCCCGGTAGTGCCGCGCGGTGCAGCGCGAATTCGCGTGCAGCTTTCGGTCGCGCACGAACCCGCGCACGTCGATCGTGCCATCGCGGCCTTCGCCAAGATCGGCCACCAGCACGACCTGCTCGGCAAGTCACGCGAGCAGATCATCGCCCGCTACGGCGAGTAGCCGGGTGGCATGCTTTCACGCGCAGCGGGTAAGCATGCTGCGCGAGCGCATGGCTACCCGGCTGCGCCGTGAAGCCATGCCACCCATCTCGGGGCGAATAGCGGCGGATGGTGCGCGTTCGTGACGGTGCATCGGTAGTCTCGCGCCGTTCGTACGTGGATACGTGATAGACATCATTCAACTGCGCCAGGAGCCCGCCGACGCGTTCGAAGTCCGCCTGCATGTGCCGATCGAAACGCGACCATTCCAGGCTGCGGTCGGTGCGATGATACGTGATCAGCAGCCGGCGATAAGTATCCTCCGTGCCGCGCGAATCCTGATCATCCTGCGTGACCTGTTCATAGAGCTGGTTCGCCGCCGCCCTCAAGTTAGCCAGCGCATTGAGGGCGCGCCCATCGCCACGATCGCCGTGTTCCAAACGGTCGGCCGCCACGGCGTATACGTGCTCGGCCGCGTCGCGGATATCCCAGGCCAGAAGTTGCACATCATTCCATTTCAGCCCGCCGATTCGGGCATAAGCGCGCGTCAGATCCGCCAGGGCCCGGGCCGCGCGATTGAGTTCCGCACGTACATAAGTCAGCAGGGTTGTTCCTGACAGACCGCGCACGGCCCGGTTATAGTCGCGTACCAGGTCGTGAAAGTCTTCGTCCGTGTGCGCCGGATCCTGGTCCTGACGCTCCAGTTCCCAGGTGAAGTGGCTCGCGGAGCGCGCCGCCTCGTTCAACAGTGCCGCTGCGCGCGGATCGCGGTCGGTCCGCACGCGCCGCTCAGCCGTCTCGGCCGCCCGGTTGAGCGCATCTTCGACTTCCCGCGCGCGTTGGCGCGCGACTGACCAGTTCAGCTCTTCAGCCGATTGGGCATAGCGCCGCTCAAGCGTCGCAAGAATCTCGCCGACATCCGCATCATCCGCGCGGCTGCCGATTTCAATCCGAAAGTTCCTGGACTGCGCATGGGCTGTTGGGCCTGCCAGAATTCCCAGCCCAAACACGTATACGCCCGCTGCCATGTATCTTGTCATGCATTCCTCCCGCTTCGAAATCTGCATTTATCTCACAAAGCGTGGCAGAAGGCGTGCCGGGAGCCCTAGCTTGATTTTCGGGAGCGCTCTCAACCGCTCGATTCGGGGGCTATTGGACGGACCAGCCGACGAAGGCTTCCATCGCGTAATACTCAGGCAAACCGAGCTGATCGAAGACCTCGGCCGTATGCCGGTTACGGGCCTCGGCCCGCTGCCAGAATTCGCGATCGTCGTACGGACCGGGGAAGAGGGCTTTGTCCTTCTGCGACTCGTGCTTGAAAATGCCGAAGATTTTGTTGGTTAGCTCGTCGCGCGTCAGGTGCACCGCCATGTCGATGCGTTCCGGCTCCCACTCCTGCCAGGCGCCGCGATACAGCCAGACCGTCTCGGGAACGAATGGCGCCTTGGCGGCGGCCGATTCCCGCAGTGCCGCGAAAACCGCATCCGCGCAAAGCCGATGCGTGCCGTGTGGATCGGATAGCTCGCCCGCCAGAAAAACCCAGTCGGGCCGCACCTGCTCCAGGAGTTGGTGGCAAGTCTGGATGTCGCGCTCGCCGATGGGCAACTTCCGCACGACGCCGGTCTGGTAGAACGGCAGTTCGAGAAAGTGAATGCCTTCGGCCGGAATGCCCATGTGCTTGCAGGCGGCGCGGGCTTCCGAGCGGCGAATCCAGGTCTTGATCTTTTGCACCTCGGGCGCGTCCGGCTGACCGGTCTGCTTGGCGGCCAGGACCGACCGCACGCGCTCGGCAAAGGGCCGGGCGCGCTCGGGCGCGAAGCCGAACTCGCGATCCAGATCGGCCACCAGTTCCGCCAGCATCAGTGCGTCGTCATCGAAGACGGCGATGTTGCCGCTGGTCATGTAAGCGACGTGCAGGCGGTTCTGATTTTCAACCAACTTTCGAATCGTGCCGCCCATGCTGATGACATCGTCATCGGGATGTGGGCTGAAGACCAGAATCGTCCGGCCGTGCGGCAGGTCGGTGTGACCTTTGATCGTCGCTTGCAGCGCGCGAAAGATCTTGCGGTTCAACACGTCGACCGTGGGGTAGCGCCGCAACAACGGCGCGAGGCCGTGCAGGTCGTAGTCCTCGCGATCGAGCTTGAGAATGCTCTTCCTGCACGTCTGGCTCAGCCAGATCACGGCCTGCTTGGCGCGCTGCTCGGTCCATTCCGGCTCACCCAGCAGCCAGGGAGTTTTGTAGCGCGTCAGCTCACCGGCCGATCCGCCGTCGGCAAAAACGTGTGCGCTGGGGTGCTGCTGAAGATAAGTCGCGGGCACGGCGTCGGTCACCGGTCCTTCGACCGTCTGCTTGATGATGGGCGCCTTCTGCTCGCCGAACGCCAGCAGAATCACCTGCTTGGCATCCAGGATGGTCCCGACACCCATCGTGATGGCCTCGCGCGGCACGTTGGCTTCGCCAAAAAAGTCGGCCGCCGCGTCGCGGCGCGTCACCGGGTCGAGCGTAATCAGCCGGGTCCGGGAGTGCACCGACGAGCCGGGCTCGTTGAAGCCAATGTGTCCGGTGCGGCCGATGCCCAGAAGCTGAATGTCAATCCCGCCGGCCGCCGCGATGCTCTTCTCATAATCGCCGCAGTACTGCTCGATGCTGTCGCGCGCCACGGTGCCGTCCGGGATGTGAATATGCTTCCTATCGATGTTGATATGATCGAACAGGTTTTCGCGCATCCAGCGGTGATAGCTCTGCAAGCTATCGGGCGGCATCGGGTAATATTCATCGAGGTTGTAAGTGATGACGTGCGAGAAGTCGAGCCCGCCGTGACCGGCACGAATCAGCTCACGATAGACGCCGACGGGTGTGTGTCCCGTGGCCAGCCCCAACACCGTCGGCCGCCGCTCGGCGTTGCGCCGCTTAATCAGGTCGATAATCATCGCGGCCACCTGCACGATCGCCTCGTGGTCCGTCGCGCAAATCGAGGTCGGGATGCGTTCGCGGGACTTGAATACGTCTTGGCTGCTCATAACGCCTGCCACCGAGCGCCGCGCGCCAGACCGCAACGGTGCCGCAATACGTACGACACGTTAGCGGCGCGCGCCGCGACTGTCGATAGTCAGCATGAGCGCGCATCGGGGCCGGTACCCTATCGCAGCCATCAGGTGCATGGTGGATTGAGCGTGGCACCGTTCCAGGCCTGGGAGGTATTGATCCCATTCAGGAGCTGCACGAGGCGGAGTAGATCGGTCGTGGAAACGCTGCCGCTGCGATCGATGTCATAGCGCGGCAGGTTCTGCGGCAGATTGGCCGCGCCGGAATTCATTGCGCCCAACAGTTCCAGCAGGTCCCCACTCGAAACGGTGCCGTTCATGCTCACGTCGCCCGGCAGTGACTCATACATGAGGACCTGCCCCACGGAGGCCTGTGGAAACACCAGCACCGTTGTGTGTCCAGGGGGAATGGGCCCACTGAGCGCGATCTGGTAGGGATTCGCTCCGCTGATATTGGCGACCACGTTGGCGGGCGCAACCCAGATTTGGGGTACAGGCGGCAGCGGCTGGTCGAACGTGACAGTAATGGTCTGGTAGTTCACGCCGCCCAGCGATGGGGTTCCTGCCCCGCCGATACCTTGGGTGATCGCCGGGGTGGTACCGGTCTGCAGGACATCGCGAAACGGTTGTTGCCCGGGCAAGTATGGATTATCCAGCGGCGGGTTGGCCGCAATGATGACGGGACCGGGAATGACGGTGAGCGTCATTGGCAGAGTCGTGGTCGTGCCGCAACCATTCGAAATCACGACGTCGTATGTGCCGGCCAGGGATGGCACAACGCCGGTCAAATAGAGGGCCGGTCCGTGAATGACATAGCAGTCGTCCCCTTCCGGAATCGGAACGCCATCCCGCCGCCACTGATACGTCGTTTCACACATCTCGAACGCCTCACCATATAAGGCCACGTCAGCGCCTTCGGAAGCGACGAGATCACCTGATTGATACGCGATGACCGGCGCCTCGCCGCTCAGGCCCCAGCGCGCGAAAGCATGAGCCGGGAAATTGGCCACATGCGGAAAGTCGCCCCCGACGAAGAGTGCTTCCGGATGTGGCCCGTCACCATCATCGTCAAATGCTGCTAGCGCCGCGGGTCCGTACACGCTGGTCCCGCCCCAGACCGGCAACCAATTGTGGCCGTCCCATTTGACCAAGTGGGGCGACGGCTCGCCGTAATCGAAATTGCCAGACACAAACAGCGCCGGCAGGTTCGGCCCGTCCACGTCGTCGTCGAACACCATCAGGCGTGAGACGATTCCGCTGATTCCTGCGCCAACTTGCGACCAGGCTTGCCCATCCCAGCGTGCCAGATAGTGAATCTCCTGCCCACCAGCGATGTAGGACGTTCCCCCGACAAACAGCGCCGGCGGCAGCGGGCCCGCACCGTCTTCATCATACGCGCACATGGCGTAGATCTGCGGAGGATTACAGCTACCGCACTGCTGAAAGCCAAGACCCAGAGGCTGCCAGGTTTGACCGTTCCACTTGGCGATGCGATTGGCGGCCACTCCGCTGACGTGAGTAAATGAGCCGGCGGCGTACAGAGTTGGTGTCAGCGGGCCCGCGCCGTCCTCGTCATGGACCGCCAGCACCTGAATGCTGCCGTCGAATTCGCCGGAAACCAGCGTCCACGCATCGTCGACCAGACGTCCGACGCGATACTTCGCGCCAGTTCCGGGCAGCTTCAAACCGGCGAACATTGCCGGCGCAAGCGGGCCATCAAGGTCCTCATCCAATACCGTGAGGGCGTCGATGGCATCGCCCCACACTCCGACTTCCGACCAAGATGTCCCGTTCCAACGAGCGATGCTGTTTTCGCTCATGGGAATGCCGTCAATCGATGCGAACTGGCCCTGGACATACAGTGCGGATGTAGCGGGACCCGAGCCGTCGGGGTCGAGCACCTGCAGGCGCCCGACGTGAGGAACCCCCCATGAATACGGCGGCTGAAAGCTGGCAATCGGATAACCGGCTGTGCCGTCCCACTTGGCCAGCGCCTGGGCTGGGGTACCGAAGGCGGCGCTGAATGTCCCCCCGATGAACAGTGCCGGGGCGTGCGGGCCGAGGCCATCGTCGTCGAATACCGCCAAGGCCGAGACGCTACCCACAATGGTACCGGTCGGAAACTCCATCGACCATTGGGGCGGACACTGGCTTCTTGCCGCGCGCGAAAGCGTGACACTGACGACTAAGAGGATCAATCGCGCCAGTAGCCGGTTCTTCGGACTCATAGGTCTTCTCCTGAAGGAATGCCAAATCATCTATCGGATGGGCGGCATGGGATTGAGAAGGGAATCGCAAGAATGGTTCTGGCTCGCAGCCGGCTGTCTCACCGGACGTGCAACCGTTCACATGGAGGGTTCCGTGGGCTAGACTGATGCCGAATGGGGATTTGGAAGGTGATGGTCATGACCTGCCTTGCCGGGGTCGCGCGCGAAAAAACATTGGTTCGGCTGATTGTCGTCGGCGCACTCTGCGCGATGGGCGTTTACGCCGGTCCGAGCGTGGCCCTGGCAGGCGATGAGCAGGCAGTCGCCGCCTCGAAACCACCCGAGGACCTCGAGACGCGTCCGCTGTATACCTTCACTGAGGGTGAAGTCGACCGCTATTTGCACAAGCTGCACGAGCGTGAGCCGGATTTTGCCCGGCGCGTGATCCACCTGGGCCGCAAGAACATCGGTCAGCCCTATCAAATCTACTTGCTGGGTGAGTTCCCGTATGAACGCTACGACCCCGATCCGCTCTATTGCCTGAGCAAGAGCGATTGCGTCACGTTCTGCGAGCACATGTATGCGATGGCCTTCGGACACGACTGGGCGACTTTCTTTCGCGCGCTGCAGCGCATCCGCTACAAAGATGGTGTGATCGGCATGCTGACGCGCAACCACTACACCGAGTCCGACTGGGATCGCAACAATGCCTTCTTGTTCGAGGACCTGACCGAGAAGCTCGGTGGCGGTCAAGCTTCCGTGCCGATGCACGAGCGCATCTCGCGGGCCAAGTTCTTCGCGAAGTTCGGGATCGGGCAGGACATTCCGGATGAGGACTTTGTCGGATCCTATATCCCCAAGGAGCGGGTGGAGGCGATCCTGAGCGAGCTGCGCGACGCTGACTTCGTCAACATCATCCGCGGCGACGCCAACTCGCAGTGGGCCGGACACACGGGACTGATTGCGCTTGCGCCGGACGGCACGGTGGACTTTTTGCATTCGGCCGAGCCGGCGGTGCGCGAGCAGCCGCTGTTGGACTTTCTCGAAAAAGACAAACGCTGCGTCGGAATCAAGATCCTGCGGCCGCGAGCCGAGGCTCAGACCGTGATGGACGCGATCCTCGCCGCCAGCGCTCCGTCGTTCGCGCATGCCGAAGCGGCGCCGCGCTTCGAAGTGACCGACGTGAAAATCGCATTCCCCACCGCCACGCAGCCGAGCAGCGCTACCCGGCCCGCAAGTGATCGTGCGCCGGAGTCAAAGCCCGCCGATGCCGCGCCGCAACCGAAAACTCCTGAAACCAGGCCGGACTCGCCGCATAACAGGACCGACCACATGCCACGGACCCGCGAGCTTTCACGCCGCCTTCAGTCGTACCTTCTCGACTTCGACGCCGCAGCCGACGCGCAGCTTCAGAATTCGCTCGACGAAATCGACCGCAAACTTGGTGAACAGCTTGGCATTCCGGACGCCCATCGCGCTTGCGGTCTTCTCGACCTGACAGACCTGCGTCTGGCGCTCGTCCGTCCCGACGAGATGTTCTACGGCGCGAGTGTTCCCAAAATCTGCATCCTGCTGGCCTACTTTGAGACGTACCCCGAAGCGGCGGAGCGGCTCGACCCAGGCGTCGAGCGTGACTTGCAGCTCATGATCAAGCAGTCGGACAACGAACTCGCGGCCAAGTACAGTCAACTCATCGGCCTCGATCGCATCCAGGAAATCGTGCAATCGGACAAATACCGCTTCTACGATCCTGATCATGGCGGTGGCCTCTGGTGCGGCAAGCACTATGGCTTGGACCAGCCGCGGCATGGCGACCCGCTGCACGATCACTCCCACGGAGCCACGGTGCGTCAGTGTCTGCGGTATTATCTGTTGCTCGAGCAGGGAAAACTGGTCAGCCCAGCCGCCAGCGCGAAGATGAAATCCATCTTTGCCGCGACGCTGCTCGATTTTCATCCGCACGCCTTCGTAGCCGGCCTGCGCGGGCGCGGGATCACGCTGCTGCGCAAGAGCGGTGAATGGGAAGACTGGCACCTCGACACCGCCCGCATCGAGCATGGCGACCGCATGTACTTGCTGGCGGCCATGGCGCATGATCCAAAGGGCCAGGAGTACCTCGCCGCGCTGGCCGCGGGCGTGGACGAACTCCTTTGCAGGGCGCAACCGCGCGCGCCGTTCGTACAGCAGTTCTTCCTGCACGATTCAGCGGACACCTTCCGGCGCGGCAACTTCGATCGGGCCGAGCCGGACGACAGCGGCGTTCGGCTCGCGCCAAACGGCGAGGCCGCGACCTACGAATCACCGCTGATCGAGACCGACTCCGCTTTCAACGAGGTGCTGATCTCCTGGAATGTGGACGCGCCGCCGCAGACGGGCTTCCGTGTCGAGCTGCGCGTCGGCCGGCGGTTCGACGATTCGTGGTCACCCTATCTGTACGTCGGCAGTTGGGGAGATGTAGCTCCCGAGGGCGAGAAGATCACCACCTGCGACCAAGGCCGCATCGACGTGGATTGGTTCCGCTCCGAGCAGCGTTTCGACCGCTGGCGGTATCGCATCCGCGCCGTCCGTAGCGCCGGCATCCTGCCGGCGAGTGATCCGAGCGCGGACCAGAGGCTCCGAATCGCGCGCATGGCGGTATGCTGCAGCGACTCAACCGGACTGCCGCTGGCGACAGCGGTGGGCGCGGCGGGGCCTTACGCGCCCGCTCGAAAACCACCTCGCGACGCGAGCGAGATTCCAGCTTCGGCCTGGCAGCGCCGTGTGCCTGTGCCATTCCGCTCGCAAAAGCTCGACGATCGCAAAATGTCCGGCCAGATCTGCAGCCCAACGTCGCTTTCCATGGCTATGGAGTATCGCGGCGTGAATCGCCCGACGCTGGAGGTCTGCCAGCGCGTCTTCGATCCCGAGCACCGAATCTACGGCAACTGGCCGCGCAACGTGCAGGCGGCATTTTCCTTCGGCGTCCCGGGATATCTGCGGCGATTCTCCGACTGGGAAGACGTCAAACGCATGATCGCCGCTGATCAGCCGTTGATCGTCAGCATCCGCGCTGAGCAAGGCGAGATCACCGGCGCGCCCTATCGCTCGACCGACGGTCATCTGCTCGTCATCGTCGGGTTCGATCGGGATGGCGATGTGGAAGTGAACGACCCGGCCGCCGCCACGCCGGAACGCGGCCAGACCGTCTACAAGCGCGCCGATCTCGAACGAGTCTGGATGGCGAAGGGCGGGACGGCCTACGTCCTGCTGCCCCGTTAGCGCGAGCTGGTCATCATGAGACGCACTCCCGCACATGCGAGTACCACGTTCGCGTTGGCGCTGGTCATGCTCGGCTGCCACAGCGCGGAGCGCGCGCCGACCGACCGGCTGCAACCCAGCAGCCCGCCGGCCGACGAGCCACTGGTGGACGTAGCCGCCATCGATCCGCGCATCGTGATCGACCTGCACTACGCCACCTCAAACAATTTCACCGGCGAGCAGCTTTATCCCGTCGCGCGCTGCCTGCTGCGGGCGCGCGTGGCCGAGCGGCTGAAGCGCGTACAGGACCGGCTCTCCAAACAAGGCCTCGGTCTGAAAATCTGGGATGCTTACCGGCCTCTATCCGTGCAGAAGAAAATGTGGGCCCTGGTGCCGAACGAAGACTACGTCGCCAACCCGGCCAAAGGCTCGCGCCACAACCGCGGCTGCGCCGTGGATGTGACGCTGGTGGATTCGGCCGGTCACGAGTTGCAGATGCCCACTGCCTTCGACACCTTCAGCCCGGCCGCCCATCGCGATTACGCTGGCGGAACGCGCACCGCGCGCCGCAACCGGCGCACGCTCGAACGCGCCATGCAGGCCGAAGGCTTCACCGGCCTGAAAACCGAATGGTGGCACTTCGATGCGCCGGACTGGCAGGTCTACCCGGTCCTCGATGTTCCGCTCGCGGCGGTCAGGCCCTCAGCGCCGGCCGCCGATTACGGCGGACAAATCAGGCTGGCGCCGTTCCAGACCTGCGCGGTGTTCACGCCATTCAGCAACTGAACCAGCCGCAGGATATCAACCGTGTTGACCGAACCGTTGCGGTCGATGTCATTGTTGGCCAGCGTGGCGGTCCCGCTGTTGAGCGCGTTGACCATCGCCAGCAAATCGAGCGTGCTGGGCGTGCCGTCCGGATCCACGTCCCCCGGCAGGAATCGGTACGTCACCACGTTCGATGCAATGCTCGTGTTCGTGTTGGCGAAGGTGAAACGGGTGCAGTGGCCCGGCGGAACGGGACCGCTGAGCGTTACCGTATAGGGCCCCGTGCCGCTGCCGGTCACGCCCGTGACGGTCGGGCACGGCGTGCCGCCCGTGCAGTTGACGCTTACCATGCCGGGGCACAGCGCCGTGCTGGCAGAGAAGGTCACGTCGAATTGGCTCAGACCCTGAGGCGTGCCACTGCTGTTGCGGTCCTGCCGCGGGTCCAGGGTATTGTTAGCGGGAACGGCACTGGCCACGCTCACCGGCGTCGGGATGATTTTGTAGACCTCGCCCGTCGCCGAACTGAAGCTGCCACGGTCGCAGATATACACTTCTCCGTTCGCGTCTTCGCCGAACGAGCAGATGTTCGAGATCACCAGTCCGCCGCCGGGCGCGAGCTGCGCCGTCCGATTGGTGAACTGAGTCATGGCGCCGGAGACCACCTTGAAGCTCCAAATCTGGGCGGAGCCGTAATCGGCAAAGAAATAGGTTCCACCCAGACCGGCAATCGCGCAGCCGCGATAGACGTATCCGCCGATGACACAGACACCCGCAGCATGCGTATAGCTGTAAATGGGGGCCTTGTAGCTGCCGCTGCTGGTGGCGCACGACGTGAAGCAACCGGCACTCGGCCCATCGCACATCGAGCCCGCCGCCAGCGGGATATTCCCCTCGCAGCAGTCCCAACCGTAGTTCTCGGCCCCCGTGCTGCCCGCGGGCACGTAGTCGACCTCCTCGACCGCGTCCTGTCCGACATCGCCGATGTACAGATCGCCGTTGGCGCGATCGAAGCTGAAGCGGAACGGGTTGCGCAGGCCGATCGACCAGATCTCGTCCAGTCCCGGATTCCCCACGCCGGCGTAGGGATTCCCAGCGGCCACGTAAGTGGGCGGATTGTTCACGTTCAGCCGCAGCAGCTTGCCCAACAGCGTGCTGGTGCTCTGGCCGTTGCCGAACGGATCGCATGCGGCGCCGCCGTCGCCCATGGCCACATACATGAAGCCATCCGGTCCGAATTGCAGACATCCGCCGTTGTGATTCGAGAACGGCTGGGTAATCGTTTTGAGGATTACCGCGCTGGCCGCATTGGCCACGTTCGCGCTGGGTGGCGAGACGGCGTAGCGCGCGATCACCGTATTGGACGAATTGTTGGTGTAATCGACATAGAAAAAGCCATTTGTGGCGAAGTTGGGATCAAAAGCCAGCCCGAGCAGTCCGCGCTCGTCGCCGCCGTTCGCCAGATTCGTGACGAGCGAATCGATATCCAGAAAGGGCGTCGCCAGCACGCTGGGCGGGTTGGTCGTCGGGTCGAGAATCCGGATCACCCCGCGCTGCTCGACGATAAATAAACGCGACGTATCGCCCGGAGGGGCGCCGACAAAGAGCGGGAGACTGAGCTGATTGGCCGTGCCGTTGCCCCCCGCCACCCGCACGGTGGTCATCGATTGGCCCGAAGAAATCGACGTCGCAAAAAACTGTACGCTGGCTGCCAGCGCCCAATACACGACGACCCGCCGCCTTGTCATCAATGGCTCCTTTCGTATGGATTGAGGAAAGTTATCGAACCCCGGCCGGTACCGGTGCACAGCCCCCTGCGGGTATCATATCCGGGGCTGGCCCGGAAGGGAACCAGTCAAGCGCCCGCCGTGTAAATAAATGTGTGGTGCGCGGCGGACCCATGCGTTCAAGGATCGCGGGCATGTCGTCGCCTTCGGAACGGTGGCCGGCAACGACGGCTGTGTGCTCCACAGTTTCTGGACGTGGTGGTGCTTCGGCCGCCCGGCGGGTACAATCGCGGGTAAGTATGTCGCTGTCGTGGACAAGGTGCTTTACGGCCGGCGTGGTTTTGCTGGGGATGGAGGCGCGCGCCCAGCTCCAGACGGCTCCGC
Source organism: Phycisphaerae bacterium (assembly GCA_036505095.1). Taxonomy (GTDB): domain Bacteria; phylum Planctomycetota; class Phycisphaerae; order UBA1845; family UBA1845; genus DASXUA01. The sequence continues at coordinate 1,609 of DASXUA010000586.1, read as the reverse complement.
CGCAAAACGCCACCGCGCCGCCGGCGGCGGTCAGCGGTGCGGAAGCTCCCAATCCGGAGACGATTTTCAAGCTGGTGACGCAACTCGGCAGTCCGCAGTTCGACGAACGGCTGGCGGCCAGCAAGGCCCTGCGCGCCTACGGACCGAGCGCCTTCGAGACGCTTAAGGCCGCCTATCGCGCCACGGACGATCTGGAGATTCGACTGCGAATTCGCGAGATCGTCGAGAAGTCGTTCAGTGCCGCGCAGATTCGCGGGCAGTCCGGCTTCCTGGGGATCAAGCTCATGCCGACCAATTCGGCCCTTGATCCGCGCATTCCGGTTGGGCAGGGGGGCATCCTGGTTCAGGAGGTCGTGGCGGATCACGCCGCGCAGCGCGCCGGCATGAAGGCGGGCGATGTGATTGTCGCGCTGGACGGTTCCGCGCTCGAGGAACCCAATGATCCGAACGGCGGCAAATTCCGTGAGCAAATCCGCACCACGACGCCCGGCACGTCGCGGCGGATCACGGTGTTGCGCATCGACGGTGGTGTGTCGCGGCAGATCACCATGGAGGTCACCCTCGGCGAGCGGCCGATCGATCAATATCAGTTCGGGGAGCTGGACGAGGTCCGCCGTAAGTTCGTCGACTTCTGGTCCACGCAGTTCAGCGACGAGGATGAAGCCGTGGGGCCAGCCTCGCGGCCACAACGCATCGAGTTGGAACCGGTCGCACCCCCATCCGACGAGCCGCCCAGGTTGAGCCCTTGAGCGCGACGCGACTTTCGCGCTTAGACTGACTTCTCGTCGCGCGGCGCGCGCTGCTTCTGCGCGAGTTCGCTCTATGCTCGTTCGCGACATCCAGACGGACGAAAATGGCTGGACCTGGTTGTACGATTTCGAGAACCATTTGGTCAAGGTGAACAACGCCTCCGGTCAAATTCAGGCCAAGTTCCGTTACGACGCTTTGGGGCGGCGCATCGAGCGGATCGACTTCGCCGCCGGCGTCACGACGCGCTATTGCTATGACGGGCAACAGACGATTGCTGAATATGATGGCAACAATGCCCTGAAACGCTATTTCATCAACGGTGGCGGCTACATCGACGAGCACCTACTGATGCGCGACTTGGGCATCGGGCGCGACCGGTACTATCTGCACAAGGAACTCTACACCGTCTTCGGGCTGGCCGATTCAGTTGGCGCGGTGCAGGAGAGCTACGTCTACGATGCATACGGAAGATTGGATGAGCCAACTGGCGGCATCGGTGGAGGCGATGCACCTTCCGGCGGGCCAGGCGGCGATGCGCCTGAGGGCGGGCCCACGTGGCCTCCGCCTGATGATTGCGAACCCGACCCGGACCCGGGGAATCCCGACCCGCCTCCGCCGCCGGAGAACTGCGGCGGCGGTTCACCGTTCCCGGGTCCCGACGCGCCGCAAGCACCGGGCGGCTCGACCAGCGTCAACCCTTTCTACTTCACCGGCCAGCGCCTCGACCGCATCGGCGGCACGCGGCAAGTCTATCAGCCGCCGTGGCGAGCCTACGACCCGTGGCATGCCCGGTTCCTCCAGCGCGATCCTGCGGAGTACGTCGACACGCTGAACCTCTATGAGTACGTGCGCAGCGCCC
>DASXUA010000585.1:0-1937 GCA_036505095.1 Phycisphaerae bacterium | reverse complement strand
TCGACGAATTGCTCAGGGTAGTGCGAAAGATCGAGTCGCTCCTCGTCGGGTACGGGTCTGATGCCCCCACTGCTGCATGGCCAAGGACCCGAAAAGGATCTCGATGGGGCGCCGTTTTGATCGTTTCCGATGTTGTCCACTACCATGGCGTGCGTGGAGATCGGGCGGCCTTGGATTTCGGCTTCCAGCAGCGCGGCCGTATTGGTCTCCTTGACTGCTCCCCCCCAGAGCAGCTCGAAACGGGCGTGCTGTCATCGAGGTCTTCAGAACCCGGGCCACCACGGGAATGACGTAAGTGTTGCGAGCGCTGGTATCGAACAGCGTCCAGCACTCGCGTCCGTCAACGTTGATCATCTGTCGGATTCTACCCATCCGCATAATCTCCGCGTTCCACCGGAGGCGCCATTCTACGCCGTAGCGGGCGAGCGGCATAGCGGCGCTGCGTGAGATCGTCGTCAAGCCAGATCGCTCAACCGTTCGAGCGGCGGGGCCGGTACGGGGCTGAGCCACGCGCGCAGGAGGAATTCCGATTCGGCGTGAGTAACAACTCTTCGGACTCCGCCGCGCGCGTCAGCGAGCAACACCAGCGCTGTATCCTTAAGGTGCGTTACGCAGAGAATTGAATGCTGCCTCTCGTAAACTCGCAGGCCTCTGCGTCCGCGGACGATCAGGCAGCCCGGTGCCACGAACCACGCGGGCGACAGCGTTCCGTTAACTGCGAGAAAGCTCAGGGCCGCTACCAGCACCAGCCCAGCCATCTGGCCAAGTTCCCTGGTGACGCGGCGCAGGCGCAAGGCTTGAATCGCGGCGAAGCCAAGCGGTAGCGCTGAGAGCAGCAGCACAGCGCCTCCGCCTCGCACGAATACTTTTCGTAAGCGCCGTTTGTACAGCTTTATTTCGCGATCCTCGTCCCGGGCTCCGGGCCCCGCCGGCGTTACCGCGGATTCCAGCTCTTCGAACGAAGGCTCGCACTCATCCAGCAGGCGCGGTTCGAACGTGACCCTGATCGGCGTGATGGCGTGTGCCGACTGCGGCGCGTTGATTCTCAGGGTCTGACCGACGTGATCCTGGCGCGCGAGCACGCTCAGCAGCTTCCGCAGGCCGATCGGTAGGCGCCGTCGAATCAAGTCCGCCGCGTCCATTCCGGGGTGTTCGGCCATGAATTGAAGTGCAAAGCGCTCGTTGCGGAGCCCGATCCGGTGCATCGCAAATAGAAATAAAGAACGCTGCGAGGCCGATTCCCGCAACTGCCACCGTTAGCGCAGCATTCGGGTGCGCGAGCAGCCGGTTCACGAACAGGAGAAGCACGATTCCTCAGGTCGCGGTCGGCAGGAACCCTACAGGGATCCACAGCAGCGCCCTCAGCTCGTCGGCGTTGCTTCTGGGCAGCCTGATCTCGACGATGGCGTGCTGACTGGCCAGAGTTGCCGCGGGCGTCACATGCCGACTACCATGCGCACGATTCATAAACCTATTTGGCCGAATACTCGTATCTTGAACCCCAGCGCCTGACTCAGCGCCGCCATCTCGCCGAAGATGTCTCCGTAAGCGACGGCGATGTGGTTGCTCATGTAGTGCGCCATGATGGTGTCCTGACGGACGTTGAGATGTGCGGCCATGAAGGGCCATTGGCGCGTGGTGCCGTTCCACCAGGTGTCACGCTTCTCGGGCGGAAGCTGCACGACTTCGCCGGTGCCGATGTCCATCCAGAGCGCGCCACCTTTGATGTAGGCGCGCGCCCAGGTAATGTTGCCGGGCAGGCTTTCGCCGGCGAATGTGCCGCCAGCGACGGGGAAATAGCCGGCCGGCTGGCGATAGGAATGCACGCCGCGCAGCGTGGTCGGATCGTGATTGAACGCGTATGCGCCACACGAGCCGGAGTTCAGTAGCACCCAGACGAAGCGCCCCTCGTGCTCACCGCCCCAGCGCACATCGTG
>DASXUA010000584.1:0-9040 GCA_036505095.1 Phycisphaerae bacterium | reverse complement strand
GCGGAGGGGATGCTCAAGGTGGTCGAGGAATGGCGCGAGCGGCGTTTCGAGTTGCCCTACATGGCCGACGGGCTGGTGTTCAAGGTCGATTCATTCGCGCAGCGCGACGTGTTGGGCCGCACCAGCCGTTATCCGCGCTGGTGCATCGCCTACAAGTACGAGGCCGAGCAGGGCGAAAGCAAGGTGCTCAACATCGACTTCATGATCGGCAAGCTCGGAACAATCACGCCGCGGGCGGTCATGGAGCCCGTGTTGCTGTCGGGCACGACCGTGCGGCACGCGACGCTGCACAACTTCGATCAGGCCGAGCGGCTGGACGTGCGCGTGGGCGACACGGTGGTAGTCGAGAAGGCCGGCGAGATCATTCCACAGGTAGTGCGCGTGGTGCTGGAGAAGCGCCCCGCCAAGACCGTGAAGCTGAAACCGCCCACGAAGTGTCCGGCGTGCGGCGGACAGGTCGAGAAGGATGAAGGCGGTGTCTACATCCGCTGCATCAGCCCCAAGTGCCCGGCGCAGCTCAAGGAACGGCTCACGCATTTCTGCGGGCGCCATCAGATGGATATCGAGGGCTGCGGCCATGCCGTCGTCGGGCAGCTCGTCGATTTGGAATTAGTGCGCGACTACGCCGACCTGTATCAATTGAAAACGCGCCGGGACGCGCTGTTGGGATTGAAGTTCGAGCAGCAGCGAAAGAACGAAGATGGCACGGTGAAGGTCAGTCCCGTCAGATTTGGCGACAAGCGAACGGATGCGCTGCTGGCCGGAATCGAAAAGAGCAAGCAGCAGCCGCTGGCCCGGCTGCTGACCGGTCTGAACATCCGGCACGTCGGCGCCAGCACGGCCGAGCTGTTGGCCGACCACTTCGGCGATATGCACGCGCTGATGAGTGTCAGCGAAGACGAATTGATGGCCGTCGAGGGCATCGGTCCCGAGACGGCCAAGAGCTTGCGGCATGCTTTCGATGACGAGGCATGGAAGGATGTTTTGCGCCGGCTGGACAAGGCCGGTGTCAACATGACCCAGCCGCGGCGTGCGAAGGCCGTAGGTCCCCTGGCGGGCAAGACCGTCGTCGTCACCGGCACGCTCGACAGCATGAAGCGCGGCGCGGTGCAGGACTTGATCAAGAAGCTCGGTGGCAAGGCGGCCGGCTCGGTCAGCAAGAGCACCGATCTCGTGGTCTATGGCAGCGATCCCGGCTCCAAGCTGGACCGCGCACGCGAGTTGGGGGTTCAGACGCTGAACGAGCAGGAGTTCCTGAAGCTCGTAAAGGAATAGCCCGGTGGGTAAGCCCAACATCCGATACGTCGCCCGAGCCGAACCGGGAAAGGGCTGGCGCGTTTGGAATCGTAAGACCCGGCGATGGTGGGGACTGTATTACAAGCAGTATCCCGAGGATTTGCGGCGAGAGCTTAATGGCGAAAAACGACCAGACGAGTTGACGAATTTGATCCGCCGATCGCGACGGAAGCGCGGCTGATACACATGCACGTCGTGGAATCTCGGCCACGCGCGGTTTAGAATGTGGCAGGCAACAGAAGGTTCAGTGATGCGCGCGACTGAGATTCACCGTCTGCTGAACAAGCGGCCGTTTGTTCCCCAACGGCTGTACATGTCCGACGGATCGCACTACGACATCCGCCACCCTGAAATGGCTATGGTCACTCAAATGATAGTGACCATCGCCGTCTACGGAAGCGGAGATGGGGACTTGCCGGAGCATGTAGTCCCGTGCGCTCCACGTCACCCGCCTCGAGCCGATTCTAGTGCGTCCGCGACCAAAGCGCAAGGTCAACAGCGGTCGCTCCCGAAAGTAAGCCTTCATGGTGTAGCAGCGCGGATGATACGCAACCACGTCATGGAAGCTTGGCGACGCGCGGTTTAGAATGTGTCAGGTAACGGAGGCTCAGTGATGCGTGCGGCGGAGATCTACAAACTGTTGACGAGAAGGCCGTTCGTCCCCCAACGGCTGCACCTGTCCGACGGATCGCATTATGATATCCGCCATCCTGAAATGGCCATCGTTACCCCCACGCTCGTGGCGATCGGCGTCTATGGCAACGGAGACGAGGGCATGCCGGAGCAGCTAGTGCATTGTGCCCCCGGACACGTCACGCGGCTTGAGCCGATTCCAATGCGTCGCACACCAAAGCGTACGGCGAAGCGCGGTCGTCCCCGGAAATAACATCTCAGTTAGATGCGAAAAATCGCGTCAAATCGGCGAATACGCCACAAGCAGACGGCGAATCCCCGCATCGGTGCGCAGAAAACGCAGACGAAGGCGTTCGGCGACTGAACCCAGGGCGGGTGCGCGGCCGGCTCCGCGGTCTACGACACCGACAGCCGTGATTACGTCGTCGTAGGAAATACGCGGCCGCGCGGCGCCGGCCGCGGCGACGCGCGCCAACCAGCCGATCGCCGCGACGGACAACCATAGCGCATCCAAGCCGTCGAGCACCGACCAGCCATAATAGCCGCGCCCCATGCAGGAGCGGGACGCGGTGCGCGCGCGAAGGTAGCGCACGATGCAATCCGAAATCTCAGCCTGCTGCGTGTCGGCCGCGGCGACGGCTTCCACAGCTTCGAAACTCGCCATGGCGCTGAGGCCCGGCAGGAGTGGAATGGGGCCGGCGCCGAGTCGGAACTGGCGCGACATGCGAAGCTGCGTCCAGCGTTTGCGCAGGCGGTGCACTACACTGCGGCGCAGATCAGCAGCCGATACGTGCTCGGCGTGCGCGAACGCGAGTTGCCGCAGCATGGCCCGCTGTCGTGGCGACGCGACCGGCGCCGGCGCGGAGCCCAGTTCGTCAGGCAGCGCAGACATCAACAATGCGACCAGCTCCGCGAAGCGCTCACCGCGAACGGCTCGCAGTCGTGCCATGCCGAGCGTGGTCGTCAGGTGGGCTGCGCCGGCCAGCCGCTGGTTCATAGGCCGGGAGTCGTCAGAAAGCCAGACGTCGAGCTGCGACGTCAACGCGTCGACTTCGCGCGGCGTGGCGATCATTCGCCCGCGCAGCCGCAGGGGGACAGCGGTCCTTCCCTTCCACTCCAGCTCGCGGGCCCACTGACGAAGCTGCCGCGCATGTGAGCCGACGGCCCGCCCGGCCGAGCGGGCAATCGTCGGGCACTCAAATCGCCAGCCGATGCGCGCTTCGCCGCCACTGAGATTCAGCGTGAAGGGATAGAAGCGGCACGCGACCGGCTTGGCCTCCAGGCCGTACTCGGCATGAATGCGGCAGCGGCCGTCATCCAGCAGGAACACGCAGCGCCCGTCCGCGTGCGAGTTGAGCACCCACCGGCCGCGCAGCTTCACGTACGGTGACATATCGAGCCGTCCAACCCAATTCTGCTGATCAATTCGGGCCCGGTCGGCGTCGGTCAGCCCGACCACTAGTTCGCGACAACACCGCGTACAAGAGTGGCAGTCGAATCGCTGACCCGTCGCGGTCGGCATGAGCAAAGGTAAGGCGAATTCGCGGGGCATTCATCGCATTGTTCGGTGCGAAGGGACAGCAATCAAGCGCTGGGACGCTGAGACGCTGAGGCCGCTGAGAGACTCATCTGGGGTATTCGCCCGAATCTCAGAAGAATTCCAGCGATCAGGTCGCGCGTGCGGATCTCCTCACTCTGCAAATTCGAGATCATGCTCAAAAACGCTTCCCGAGTCGCGTGCGGCATCGCGGGAATCGCGGATGCGAGCAGCGCGTCAGCCGAACCCGGAGCAAAGGCATCCAAAACGGAACGATGCGCCTGCACAAAATCGTGTGCCACAGCGCGATTGTGCAGAAGGTGCTTCAGCAGTGTCCCATGACAATTCGGCAGGCAACTCCCAGCGTACGGGCACCTGCCGCCGCCCCGAATTCGCTCGGCCCAGACCTCGTACGCCGCCGGGCCGGTCGCGACTCCGAGCCGCGGATCAAGCCGATCGCCGAGCACTTGATCGGCGGCTTCCAGCGCGATCCAAACAATCGCCGCGGAATCGGGCTGAACGGGCGTGATGTCCTCGACGACGTACATCTGAATCGGTGGCGTCATCACCGTCACGCCCTGCAACGATCCCAGCGGCGTTACTCCGCGGAATCCAACCCCATCCGCGCTCGTGGCGGTGACGATGCCCCAGTCCATCTCGTGCGGTGACGGCCAGCCCTGCCACGCCAGGACCGCTTGGCCGTGCTCCAGGGCGCGCTGAATGAGCGGGCGATAGCTGGCGTCGAAGTGCTGGAAGTATTCCGGTGCGCGATCCAGCCCGGTGGCCGCGTCGGGCGGGTGCAGGTCGCGAATCCGCAGACCAAACAGGCGCGCCGCCTTCACCAGTTTAAAGTCGCGCGCATATGCTGGCCAGCGCGCGACGCACGGCTCGCGCGGCACGGCAACCGTCATCCACGGCAGGCCCAGGGCCGCGTTCAGGTCATCATCATTAGGCTGCGCACCGGCCGAGCGCAAGACGCATGCCAAAGATCGGGTCAGGTTTTCGGTACCCGGGCCCGAGTGCTCGCTTCGGATCGCCCCCAAGTCCATGACGGCATGATAGCGCCAGCCATGCGCTGCCGCCAACCCGCGAGAGTATTCGAACACCCGGCTTGCACGCGAACGTCGGGGCCGGTAGGCTTCCGGCTCTCGGGCGCGGTTGAGTATCAAGGCTTGTTATTCAAGAGGAGAAGCGAAACATGTCACGCACAAAAACCGTGGGTGCCTGCATCGTCTGCGCGCTGTGGATCGTCGGTGCCGGCTGTCAGCAGCCGAAAGGCGACATGGCCGAAATGATGAAGCCGCCACCTCGTCCGGCCGAACTCGATAAGCTGGACATGCTTGTCGGCCGCTGGGAAGGCAACTTTGAATTTCACATGGGCGATAAGGTCATGAAGGGTACCGGCACCAACACAACTCTGTGGGACGCGGACAAATGGGTCCTGCTGGAGCGCGAAGAGGGGTCGATGGGCGACATGGGCAAGCACGTTGGACTGGGATTCTGGTCCTGGGACTCGAAGGCGCGCGTTTTCCGAACGGCGTATTCCAACAACCATGGCGAATTCGGCGAGGGAACCGTGACTTACGATGAAAACTCGCGCATCTGGCACATGAAGGGTCGCGAGCATGGGCTCATGGGCGACAGCGTCGGCGAGGGCACCTTTAAGATGGTCGGCCCGGACAGCATGGAGTGGAACTTCACCATGTGGGACGGCCTGAAGCTCCGCAAGCTAGCGACGATGACCGGGACCAGCAAACGCGTCGGCGGTGCCCCGATGGATCACCATTGAATGCATCCGATCGGGCGTAGCCAGAGTGGACAATCGCCCGATGCCGCGCGCATACTTGGGCGATGGGCGACGCCTTATCGGAAGTATTCCTGAACGAGCTTTCGCTCGATCGTCACCGGATCCAGTCGTTCGACGATTATCCGTTCGCGCTGCCGGCGGTGCGGCACCTGCACAGCCTCGAGTTTCATCCGCAGGTGACGTTCTTCGTCGGCGAGAACGGCACGGGCAAGTCGACGCTGCTCGAAGCCCTGGCGGTCGTGCTGGACCTGAACCCCGAAGGCGGCAGCCGCAGCTATAAGTTCAGCACGCGCGAGTCGCATTCGGACTTGTTCAAGTTCATCCGGGTCAAGCGCGGCATCTTCGCGCCGCAGGACCGTTTTTTTCTGCGGGCCGAGAGTCTCTATAACCTGGCCAGCGAAATCGAGCGGCTCGACCGCGAGGCGGCCGCCAGCCGGCCGATCATCGACAGCTACGGCGGGCGCTCGCTGCACGAGCAGTCGCATGGCGAATCGTTCTACGCGGTCTTCATGAACCGTTTCGGTGGGCGCGGGCTTTATCTGCTCGACGAGCCTGAGGCTGCCCTCTCGCCCATGCGCCAGATGGGCCTGCTGGTCATCATGCACGATCTGATCGCCAAGGGCTCACAGTTCGTCATCGCCACTCACTCGCCCATCATCCTGGCGTATCCCGATGCCTGGATTTATGGCTTGAGCGAACAGGGCATCGCGCGTACCGCCTACAAGGACACCGAACACTACGTCATCACCAAGCGCTTCCTCGACAGTCCCGAGCGGATGTTGAAGATCCTGTTCGACGAGTGACTCGGCTGGCTTTCACGCCCGCCGCGGCGGGTAAACTGCGCGGGTAAGCATGCGCGCACGCCGGGCCCCGCAGGCCGATGATGCGTTCGCACAACCACGTTTAGCCGCAATCCGCCGCGGCGGATGCGCTCCGCCGGGCCGCGGACGCACGCCAAAGCAACATCACCGGCCCGCGCAGCGCGGGCCTGCGGCCTCGCGGCTAAACGTGAGGCGCGCCTACAATAGTGCGTCGCGCCGGGGCGCGAGCACCGTACCAGGCTCTCAAAAAGGGGACTTTGAGTGAATCGACCATCAACTGTTCGCGAACTCCGCGCCAGCGGCTATCGGCCGCGCAGCGTCAAGCAGGAAATGCGCGAGAATCTCATTCGCAAGCTACGGGCGGGCGAGCCGCTATTTCCGGGGATCATCGGATATGACGACAGCGTGATCCCGCAGGTGGCCAACGCCGTTCTGAGCCGTCACGACCTGCTGTTCCTCGGCCTGCGCGGGCAGGCCAAAACGCGCATGATCCGCGCGCTGCCGTCGCTGCTGGACGAGTTTGTCCCGACCGTGGCCGGGGCCGAGCTACCGGATGATCCGCTCAATCCGCAGTTCGCCTCCACGCGCGTGATTCTGGCCCGCAACGGCGATGACGCCGAGCTGCATTGGATTCATCGTGACCAGCGTTACCACGAGAAGCTCGCCACGCCGGATGTGACGATTGCGGATTTGATCGGCGAGATCGATCTGGTCAAGCATGCCGAGGGCCGCTATCTGTCGGACGAATCCGTGCTCCACTACGGCCTGATCCCGCGTACCAACCGCGGCATCTTCGCGATCAACGAGTTGCCGGATCTGGCGCCGCGCATTCAGGTGGGTCTGTTCAACGTGCTCGAAGAGCGCGACGTGCAGATTCGCGGCTTCCCGGTGCGGCTGCCGCTGGATGTCTGCCTGGTGTTCAGCGCGAATCCCGAGGACTACACCAACCGCGGCCGGATCGTTACACCGCTCAAAGACCGCATCGGATCGGTAGTCCGCACGCACTATCCCACTTCCAACGACGCGGCGTTGCAGATCACGCGCGAGAACGCCTGGCTGCAGCGCGATGGCTCGGCAGGAGCCTCGCCCTCCCCACCCGGAGCCTCGCCCTCCCGGGGCGGAGCCTTGCCCGCCCCGCTGACGATCGCAGTGCCGCCATTCATGCTCGAAATCGTCGAGGAAATCGCGCGGCTGGCCCGCAAGAGCCCGCACATCAATCAGCAGTCGGGCGTCAGCGTGCGGCTGTCGATTGCCAATGCCGAGAACCTGGTCTCAAACGCCGAGCGGCGCGCGATCTTGTGCGGCGAAGCGCGCGTCGTGCCGCGCATCAGTGACTTGGACAATCTCTCCGCGAGCTGCCGCGGCAAGATCGAATTGATGCTGGCGGAGGACGAGTCGGCCGAGGAAAAGCTCATCACCTCCATCACCGGCGAAGCCGTCAAGGGTGTGTTCTCCCAATACGGCGAAGTTTCGGAGTTCGAGCCACTCGTCGAACAGTTCACAGGCGGCAAGTTGTCGCTGGAAGTCGGTGATGACGTGCCGTCCAAAACGCTGGTGGAGTCGCTTGACAAACTAAAAGGCCTGAAGAAGGCTGCGGCGAAGGTCTGCGATGCAGCCAAGATCAATCCGGATGAGGCCGCGCATCTGGCCAGCGCGGCCGAGTTCGTCCTCGAAGCTCTATACGTCAATAATCGGCTGAGTAAATACGCCTACCGCGGTCGGACATTTTACAAACGGTGAATGGACGCTTACCGTCATACATGCTTTGGAGGTCTATGCTTATGCTCGTGAAATGTACTGAATGCAACACTGAGCTAGATCTTGATGAGATTGGCGGTCGGTGTCCGAATTGCCACACCTCTCTCGAGATCTACTACGATCCCGCCGAGGCTCAGCGAGCTGCGGCGCTCTACAACGACGGCGAAAGCCCGCCCGAACGGAAAGCGCGCGTTCGCGTTTTCGAAGATGCCGAGGGTTGGGTGGTGTTCTTTCCAAGTCTTGAGCGCCTGACGGATGTCGCCGGACGAATCTTGTGGGGGCGTAGTGCGTGAAGCCTCGCCGTGCGGCTCTCTGTCAAGCGGGCCCGCCATGTCAGATCGCGCTTGCCTTTACAGCCGAGCGGGCTCGGTGGCATCTCTCGCCAGCGGCATCGGCCGCAATAGATGAGGCCCGCATGATCTGCCGTACCTTGCTCGGGCGCGGCAACCGGCTGCTGGCCCGGTCGAGTGCCGCTGCGCACGTTGTCACCGCTTTCATGAAGGCGAGTGGCGCCTGGACAACCGCGGGCCACGCGCCGCTCCTGCGGCGAAAGGCGCTGGCGCGCGAGGGGCTGGTTTGGCTTCGCGAACGTGTCGAGTTGCTCGATCCTACGCCGGAGCATTTCGCATTGGCTAGCGAATGGTTCTTCGCGCTGTACCGCGAAGACGCCCAGGAAGAGCGCGCTGGTTTTGATGACTACCTCGACGCAGCGCTGATTTCGTCGCCACCCGCTCACCTGCTGATTCGTCATGTCATCATCGACCACTCGCATCTGGAACGTCTCTGCGGGAAGCGGGCGCTACCAGTTGCCCCACACTACCTGCACTGGAGAGGCTGAGATGCGATCGTTCTACTCCGAATGGAACGGCGAAGAGTTCGCGACGCAGGACCACCTGCAGTTCTTCAGCCATCTGCTCGAATACATCATCGAGTACGGCGAGCCGGCGCTGGACGCGCTGAAGCAGATGGAGCTGGATCCCGAGCAGCGCGCCCTGCTGGAAAAGCTCATCGACGAGGGCCTGCTCGAAAAAATGGGTGCCCATTTCCGGTTGACGCCGCGGGCGATCGGCAGCCTGCAGCGCAAGGCCCTGATGGAGGTCTTCCGCAACCTGCGGCCCGGCGGATCCGAGGGACACGAGACGATTCATACCGGCATGGGTGGGGAGCGCGTCGAGGGCTCGCGGCCCT
>DASXUA010000583.1:0-4676 GCA_036505095.1 Phycisphaerae bacterium | reverse complement strand
GCTCCAACGCAACGCCGGGCGGAAGGTCAGCATGCCTTTCGCGTGCGGGGCATGTGCTCTCGCGAAGCTACTGTCCGATGGTCGTCCACACGCCGTAGACGCTGCCGAATTCGTTGGCGAGGGCGTCGACGATGCGGCGCGCCGGCAATGGGGGGACGGACTCACCGCGGGCCAGCGGTGGGCCGCCACGGGTCGTGTCTTCTTCGGCCCACGGTACGATCGTCGAACCCTGAATGCGCATGGGATGCATGCTGGCCAGCGCGCTGCACTCAAAGGCATCGATGCTGGTGGGCCAGCCGCCGATGTCGCTCAGCGCCGACTCGACCGCGGCCTCGGCGCGTGCGCCGGACACCGGTTTATCGCTGGCGAACAGCAGCACGAGCAGCGGCGCGGATTCTTGCGGCAGTTCGAAGCCATTCAATTTGCCGTCGCGTTCGACGCTGTGGCCGAAGCGACAGATTCGTTGCCGACCGATCATTTCCTGCGAGGTAGGCGCGTAGTGCAACACCGATCGCTGCCCCTGCACGTATGTGGCCAATACCAGGCAGGCGTCGGAACCGGGTGGCAGGGCGGCCTCGACGTAGAAAGAATCGCCCGGGTGCAAACGCGCATGCGGAGCATATTCACGGAAATTTGAATCGCCCGGCGTTTTGAACTTGATCGAGAGCTCGGGCGGAATGGTCCATTGATTCGAGGCTGGCGCCGAAGGTGTAGCGCTTTCGCGGCCATGCCAGTAGGTCCACACGGAAATCGCCAGCACCAGGCCAGCGGCGATTATCGCGCTATTCCGCCATAGCGTGCGCGCGGGCGCGGGAGCAACCATGCCAAGATCTACGAGCATGGCTTGCGCCGACGTGTAGCGCTGCGCCGGTTCGACGGCACAGGCGCGGGCGATCACACGATAGATCCGGCTGTACTCGCCCCGCGCTCGGCCGGCGCGCAGGTGCTGCGGGTCGGGGACCGGGAAATCTTCGATGCTGCCATTGAGCGCCGCATAAAGCGTTTTTCCCAGCGCGTAGAGATCGGTCGAGCGATCGACGAGGTCCTCATTCGGTGGCTGGTATTGCGGAGTTCCGGCCGTCGAGAGCCCGACGCGGTCCTCGCGCGTCATCAGACCGGTATCGGCCAGGCACCAGCGCCCGTGATATCGCAGGATATTTCGCGGCTTGATGTCGCGATGGATCAGTCCCCGCTCGTGCAGGTGAGCCAGCGCGGGCAGCACGTCGCGCGCGACGCGCAGCGCCTCGTCCGGCGCGAGTCTTTGCCGCAGGGTAATGATGGCCGCCAGACTGCCCGGCTCGTATTGCTCGGGATCGAACGTCCGCTCGTGCAGCGGGTCGGCCGGCGGCATGGTGAAATACAGTTCACCCGATTCGCAGCGGCCGATGTGCTGAATGGGAAGCAGCCCGATCACCGGATCGTCGGCGAGCTGCTTGTAGAGGCGCAGCGCTTCCAGCTCACGCTCCGTCACCTCGCGCCGGACGCGCTTGACGATCAGGTACCCGGCCTCATCCTGCGCCAGCCACACGTCGGCGAAACCACCGCGGTCGATGAAGCGGCGGATCGTCAGCCCTCTGATTTGCGGGATTTGACGCGGGGGTGCTGTGTGATTGGTTTCGATCATTTCGGGCCCTCGTGGGTATGGGCATTGAGTTTCTGGCGCACGGCCGCGAACCAGCGCTGCGCGCGGCGCGCGTGCGGATCGCTCAGCGAAGTGGACTTGAGCGTGCCGGCCCATTCGGACAACTCGCGCGAAGACGCGATCGCGGCTTCGCAGCGGGCGCAGTGCTCGATGTGCCGCCGCCAGCGCCGCCGCTCGCTGCGCGTCAGGGCGCCGTCGACATAGGCATACAAAGTGTCGTCGGAAGGGCAGCAGGTGGATGCGTTGGCATTCATCAATTGGACATCCATTGGGGGTGCTCGCCTCAGGCGGGCGAGACGCCCGCCCCCCAGTCACTCGCTCCATTCGGCACGGATTTCATCGGCCTTGGCCTTGAGGCGCCGCAGCAGGCGGTGCTTGATAACCGAAGCATTGCATTTCGTGACACCATAGAACGAGGCCACTTCGCCCAGCGGCAGGCCGCGCATGGCCTGCAAATAGAAAATCGCGAACTTATCCGGCGCCGTCTCGCTGCGCAAGCGCTCCAGCGCCAGCCGCAGCACGCGGCGCGACTCGGCCTGCTCCCACCAGCGCGCGAGCCGTTCGGGCGGGCTCTCGCTAGAGACGGCCGGCCGCTTCGTGCGATAGCGCTCGAGCGCGCGGGCCCGGGCCGCGTCGCCGCGCTTGATGCGGCGCAGTTCGTTCAACGCCACCCGCCGCACCCAGTCACGGAAGCGGCCGCGGCGGCGGTCATAGACAAGGCTCGGCGCGGCCTCGACCACGCGCACGCAGAAGGCCTGCACCAGCGCGTCGGCGGACTCTGAGTCGAGGCCATAGCGCCTCGCCAAGCGGAAGACGATGGGACCATACAAGGTCACGAACCCGCGCCAGGCGGACTCGTCCCCGCGGTCACGAAGTCGGGCCAGCAGGGTTGAGCTGGTTAGCGGGTCGTCAATGGCCACCGTCTCCACTCCACCTATGCGCGTCAGTCGCGGACATTTCAGAAAAATATTTGCGTAGCGCGGGCTCGCTCAGAACCCCGCCTGCCAAGGCGGGGTGACTCACGACGACCCGGGCGCCTCTAGCACGCCTGAGCCACCCCCCACTTGCCCGCCACGGCGGATCTGCGACGTGGGGGGTTCTGAAACGCGGCACTGCAGTTCGCAAGTTCATATTCCACAGCAGGTTGTGACGGACACCGACCGCCGGTATTATAACAGCCGCGAGTTGTCCCAACGAACCCACCTCACCCGAACCGGCCCACGGCCGAGGGGGTTAAGATGCGAGCGGTGCACTTCCGGATGATCCTTCGCGGCTTTATTCCGCTGATTCTAATCGCCACCTTACCCGCTCTGGCGAGCGCATCGGACCCCGAGCCGCAGGCCACGGCTTCACAACCAACCCGTCCTCCGGAACTGACCCCAGAGGACAAGGCCCGCGTCGAGGAACTCGGAAAAGCCATCAGGTCACTTCGTCAGCAGGGCAAGAACTCCGAGGCAATCTCGTCGTTCGAGGAACTGTTGGCGATTCATCGTCGCGTGGGCGAGAGTTCGCTCGGACTTGCTCGCGCTTTGGAGCTCTATGCGGAATCGCTGTTGGGATGCGCGGAGTTCGAACGTGCGGAGCGCGCCGCGCGCGAGAGTCTTGCGATTCGGCTGAAACTCGTCGGAGACGAGCATCTCGAATCCGCAAGAGCATACATGGTTGTTGGTCGGGTAGCCGCTGAGCGCGGCGACTACGTGCAAGCAGAAGTGTGCTGGCGCAGGACACTTACTGTACGTCGGAACCTGCTCGGTCAGGATCACCTAGATGTCGCGCGCATTACCGATAATCTTGCTGGCGTCCTCAGGGCGCAGGGGAAGTTTGCCGAAGGCGAGGCGCTGTGCCGAGATGCGGTGCGTGTGTTCCAAGCACAGTTGGGCGAGCACCCCGACGTTGCCTATGCGCTCAACAACTTGGGCAGTTTTCTGGTAGACAAAGGTGATTACGCGGGCGCCGAGAAGGTCCTGCGAGAGTCACTGGATATCTTGCGCGCAGTCCAGGGCAACGAACATCCCGCCGTTGCAGCAGGCTTGAGTAACCTAGCTATTGTCTTGCAGCACCGAGCGCAGTACGCTCCTGCCGAAAACGCCTTTCGCGAGGCCCTTGCGATTCGACGGCGCGCACTCGGGCCGGACCACCCAAGCGTCGCACTCACTTTGTCCAGCTTGGCGGTTCTGTTGCGGACAAAAGGCGACCTAGAAGGCGCCGAAGCCCTGGCACGCGAGGCATTCGAGATCGAGCGCCGCCGGCTCGGGGAGTCGCACCCTCAGATCGGCGTTACGCTTAATCTGCTGGCGACGCTTGCGCAGGATCGATTCGATTTCCCCGCTGCACAAGCCTTGTTCGAGGAATCCCTGGCTCTGCGACAGCGCCTGCTCGGAGAGCACCCCGATGTCGCTACGACGCTGCAGGGGCTTGGCAAACTGGCGGCCCTCCGCGGCGATAATTCCAGCGCCGAAGGGTTCTTTCGTCAAGCGCTGGATCTCTACTCCAGGATACTCGGCGACTCACATTCATTCGTGGCGGAGTGCCTGCGCGATCTAGCAGCGACGCTTGAGCGCAAACCAGACGAGGACAGCTTGAAGGAGGCGCATCGCGCGTATCAGCGTGCCATTGCGATCGAACGCCAACACGAAGAGCCCACACTTCCGAATATATGCGCCAGATACGCCAGGTTTCTTGATCGGCGCTGCAATCGGCCTGAGGACTCCATTTCGCTCTATCAGGAGGCGATCGAGCGGATTGACTGGCTTCGGGTTCAGATCAGCGGCGATGAGCTGGATCGCTCCCGATATTTCACAACCTTGTCCAGCGACGAGCCCTTCGGCGGCCTGGCTCGCGCCCGCCTTAAGATGGGAGCGCGTGACGAGGCGCCCAACTCCTCCGAGTCGAGCGCTGCAGGAGCCTTTAACGCAATCGAGAGTGGGCGCGGTCGGTCTCTGCTGGACCTGCTCGATCGCGGGCCCTCAGACGTTTTCTCATTAGCGCAGTTACGCGCTGAACGCGATACCAACCAAAGTTTCCTGATGCGGGT
>DASXUA010000582.1:0-4942 GCA_036505095.1 Phycisphaerae bacterium | reverse complement strand
GCACTCGTAAGGTCTTCGCCGTGCTCGACCAGCCAGAAGTGCATCTGCCAAAACGCTCGATTGCCCCGCAGAATGCCGGCCGTCTCCGCGGCGCGGGCGGCCAGACATGCCAGCGGATGGGCATTCGCCTCGGTGATCGTGCGATTGCAGTCCGGACAGAGCGGGAAGTGTTTGACGGAGAAGGAGACGTCGGACCGCTGGTCCATGATCTGCCGAATGTCCAACTCGACCTGGCGGCAGAATTTGCATTGGTAATCAGCAAACATCACCAGGCGGATGGGTGCCGCTTCCGCACCGAGCCGATAACGGCCCGTGAAGCCGCGCGGACGGGCCTCGATCGGAGCGCTCGTCGCCGCTGATTCCGACAAACTCACGTCAGCAGGCGGAACGCTCTGGTCCGGGGTGGCGGACAGCGATTCAGCCGATGCGGTTGGAGCGAGCTTCGGATGCCGGTGCTCCAGCACAAATACCAGAGCCGCCGCACTGATACTCAGCAGAAGCACCGCGACGACGATGAGGGCGGGTTTCAGGAGTCGCGGGTAGCGTTTCCGATAACCTCGGTTGGTTGACATCGGGTTCGGGGCCCACTCAGCCGCATTGTCTTGGCGGCCGATAAACCATATACTTGTGAAGGTCATGGCGACAGCACCCACCAGAATGCTGGCGACTGTTCTGCTCATGCCCGTCGCCATCTGCCCGCGAATGAGTGCGATCTCAGGCGCCCAACCCGCGCCTGCGCGCCGCTGCTGCTGTTGCGGTGATGGGGAGCGCTGCGACTGCGGATGCTCGCGCGCGCCAGCCGAAGACGAGCAGCACCAAGTTCCGACTTCAGTCTGCCGCTGCGACGATCTGCCGCCGGCCCTTCCGATCCGCGCGGCGCAAGTGGCCCCTGCACCGCAACTCGCCATCCTGGTGAAAGCGGTGGTCGCCTCCGGAGTGTTCGGGCCACCGCAGTTGGCTCCCGCGACTCCAGTCAGCGGCGGGCATCCTCCCTCCGAACTTGCCGTTCTTCAAACTACCGTTTTGATAGTCTGATTCCCTCGCTCACAGTGACACTGCGCGCTGCGCGCAGCAACCTGGCCCGACATCGGCCTGCGCGCCGCTGCCAACGAGTGCGAGAAGGACAGAAAACTCAGCGAAGTTTGTCGTCAAGATCGACGCCACCCACCGCCGGGTAGTGGCAAGGACGCGCACTGAAAGAGCCACGGTGGCATTAGGAAGGAGCCAATCCATGATCCGAATTCTCCGAACAGCGGTGCTCATTGTGGCGCTGCCGGCCTGCGTGGCACGCCATGAAGCCCGCACACTGCCGCTGGATCATCCAGCGAATCCGCAGGCGGCCGAGGCGCGGCTGCCCGAGCAGTCCCACACGCTCGATCCGGCGGAAGTGCGACCGCGCGGCGCCGAGAACGGCGCCTTATCGCCCGCAGCGCACGAGCACGGAGCCAAACATCACAACGACGGCGCCGAAGTGGCGCCGCGTGAGCACGAACACAGCAGCATGCAGCCGGCTGCGCAGGGTGACACGCGGCTGTATGCATGCCGCATGCATCCAGAAGTCACGTCGGTTGAGCCGGGGCGCTGCCCGAAGTGCGGCATGAAGCTGGTGAAGACGGACGCAACGGAGGGCCACCCATGAGACGGCGGATGATTCCTTTCGCGGCGCTTGGCACCTGCTCATTGCTGGCTGGCTGCGCGGCGATGCAGCCTGGAAAGGCTTTCGACGAAGTCCGGGCGACCGTGTCCGAGCGAAGCGGGCTGCGCGTATCGTGGAACACCGGCTCCCCAGCCGATGCCGAAGCCACGGGCGCCGTGCGCTCGTTGTTGGAGCACGAACTCAGGGCAGATGAAGTCGCGCAGATCGCCTTGCTGAACAACCGCAATCTTCGGGCGCTATACGAAGAACTCGGCGTAGCGCAGGCGGACCTGCTGCAGGCGGGGCTGCTCAGGAATTCCGTGTTCAACGCCGAGATCCGTTTCTTCGCAAGTGGATCGCCGGGCGTCGAACTCAGCGTCGTCCAGGATTTCGTGGATGCCCTGCTGATTCCGCTTCGTCAAAAGGTGGCTGGCGCCGCGTTTGAAGCTGTCAAGGTCCACATTTCTGGAACCGTCCTCGACGTAGCCGCAGAAGTCCGCGCCAGCTTCTACGAGCTTCAGGCCAGCGAGCAGACGCGTGAGATGCGCGCCACGGTTTTGCAGGCCACGAGCAGTTCGTACGAGTTGGGCCTACGTCTCCACCAGGCCGGGAACATCACTGACTTGGACCTGGCCAATGAGCGCGCCCTCTACGAGCAATCGAAGCTCGACCTGGCTGAGAGCGAAGCCGAGGTTCTGACGCTGCGCGAGCGTCTCAATTCGTTGATGGGTCTATGGGGCTCGGACACCGCCTGGAAAATCGCGCCGCGGCTGCCGGAACTGCCGGCGGACGAAGTCGCCAGCGAGGGACTCGAAAAACGCGCCATCGCACAGAGCCTGGACCTGGAGGCGGCGCGCCGGGAAATCGAGGTCGCTGCTGGGCGGCTGAGCTTGGCGCGGCCCGCGGCGGTGCTGGCAGGCGGGAATCTCGGAGCGACGGCGGAGGGAGACCACCCTGAAGGGTTCTGGGGAGTCGGTCCGGCCTTCTCGCTACCCGTCCCCGTCTTCGACATGGGGCAGGCCGCCGTAGTGGGTGCAGGAAGCGCGTGGCGGGGCGCAAACCAGCGCTACTACGCGCTGGCCGTTGAAATCCGCGCCCGGGTGCGCGCGGCTTGGAATCAGTTGAGCGCCGCCCGCAGCCGGGCCGAGTATTACGCCGCTACGGTCTTGCCGCTACGGCAGCGGATCGTCGAGGAAACGCAGAAGGAATACAACGCGATGCTGGTCGGCGCTTTCCAGCTTCTCACGGCCAAGCAGCAGGAGATCGAGGCTGGCAGCCAATTCATCCGCGCTCTGCGCGATTACTGGCTGGCCCGCGCAGAGCTGGAACAGATTCTGTCCGGAAGGTTACCTCAGTCCCAGGCGCAGCTCAGCGCCGCGCGGCGCAGCACATCTGTGATGAGGCTCGGTGCAGGAGGAACTCACTGATGTCAGAACCAAGGATTACGCGACGAACGATGATGGCATCCAGCGCAGCGCTGGCGGGCGGCGCGATGTGGCTGGCGCAGGCGCGCGCGGCGCGCGCCGAATTGCTCCAGGCCGGTGAACACGGCCACGACCATGCCGCGGGGCATGAGGCCGTGCGCGGTACCAAGACCTCGGGTCTGCCGCCCGGCGAAGCGGGCAAAGACTACTCGGCCGTCATCACGCCCAACGGAAGCACGCTGCGCTGGAAGCTGGCCAACGGCGTGAAGGTGTTTCACCTGATCGCCGAGCCGGTCCGGCACGAGTTCGCTCCGGGGCTTGTGGCCGAGTGTTGGGGTTACAACGGGCAGGTGCACGGACCCACGATCGAGGTCGTCGAGGGCGACCGGGTGCGCATCTACGTCACCAATCGGCTGCCCGAGGCGACCAGCGTTCACTGGCACGGCATCCTGCTGCCGAACGGCATGGACGGCGTGGCCGGTTTGACGCAACGAGCCATCCGGCCGGGCGAGACCTTCAAATACGAGTTCACGCTGCGGCAGCACGGCACGCACATGTACCACCCGCACGATGACGAGATGACGCAAATGGCGCTGGGTTTGATGGGCCTGTTCATCATCCACCCGCGCAACCCGACGGGGCCGCGGCCAGACCGCGACTTCGCCATCATGCTCAGCGAGTGGAAGATCAAGCCGGGCACCTATCGTCCGGATCCGAACGAGATGAGCGACTTCAATGTTCTCACGTTCAACGCGCGCGCCTTCCCTGGCACGGAGCCGCTGGTGGCCAAACTCGGTGACCGGGTGCGTATCCGCCTGGCGAACCTCAGCGCGATGGAGCACCATCCGATCCACCTGCACGGCTATCAGTTCCGGATTACCGAGACGGACGGCGGGCAGATTCCCGAATCGGCGCAGCAGCGCGAGACGACCGCGCTGGTACAGGTCGGCAGCACGAAGACCGTCGACTTCGTGGCCGATGAGCCGGGCGATTGGGCGCTCCATTGCCACATGACCCATCACGTGATGAACCAGATGGGCCATAGCATTCCGAACATGATCGGCGTGCAACCCGGTAGCCTCGATCAGAAAGTGCGCCAGCTTCTGCCGGATTACATGACGATGGGCCACACTGGCATGGGCGACATGGGGGAGATGGGCATGGCGGTGCCGCAGAACAGCATCCCGATGGTTGGCGGGCGGGGACCGTTCGACTACATCACGATGGGCGGCATGTTCACGATCTTCAAGGTGCGCGAGGGCATCACGAGCTATGAAGATCCCGGCTGGTACGAGCATCCACAGGGCACGGTCGCCGCGGCCGCCAGCGCCGACGAGCTGCGCGCCGACGGCATCGAGCCCGAGGACAGTGCGGCGCCGGCAGCGCCGGGTAGCACGCAAACGAAACCGGCGCAGCCTGAGCCCATGCCGCACGGGCATGGCGGACATGGCCATCATGGTAGCGATTAGGCCGTGTGCGAGAAACAAGGAGATTGCCATGGGTACCGAAACTAATCCATCCTCATTCCTGCGGAAGCCCACGGGTCTGCGGCGAATCTGGATCTTTCTGCGGGTGATCAACGTCCGCCTGCGGTTCATCTTTCTGATGATTTTGGTCGGACTGGTCGTCGGGTATTGGGAAACGATCACAAACTATTATGACCGCTGGCGACGGCCGGCAACGGCGCCGGAACTCGTGCAGGCTCAGGAATTTGAGTTCTACTGCCCCATGCACCCCAGCGTGATGCGCGCCGAGCCGGGCAACTGCCCGATCTGTGGCATGCCGCTCGTCAAGCGCGCCAAGACCGAGCAGGGCGCGCTGCCGGAGGGCGTGCTGGCGCGCGTCAATTTGACTCCCACCAAGGTGCAACTCGGCCGCATCG
>DASXUA010000581.1:0-3443 GCA_036505095.1 Phycisphaerae bacterium | reverse complement strand
TCGTTCACCACGGGCAACGGCGCCGGAACCAAGGACCAGCATTGAGAGAGAGCCATGAAGAAGACGATCGCTGTCATTCTGGTGCTGGGCTTGGTGGGATGGGGCTACTGGACCATCCGCACCCATCCGATCGATATTGCTGCGCTGGCCGGTAAGAAGATGATCGTCCGGCGCGGCGACCTGACCATTCCCATCAACGCCAGCGGCGACGTCAAGCCGTCTCGCCGCGTCGAGATTAAAGCCAATGCCAGCGGGGAAGTGATCGAAATTACGAAGAAAGCCGGGCAGCGGATCGCGGCTGATGAGACGCTGATTCTGCTGAAGCAGGAAGATGAGCAGCGCAATGTGGACCGCGCGCAGGCCGACGTGAAGCGCGCCGTGGCCGCCCTGGAGCGCGCTCGCCAGACCCTCGTGGACCGGAAGGGACCAAGCTTGGAAGCCGCTCAGGCGCGCGTTGCCCAGATCAAACCGCGACTCGAATACATGGAATGGGATCTGAAGCGACGCCAAGAGTTCATGGAGGCGAACGCGGGCATGCAAGCCGAGATACGCCAGGCCGAAGCGAACGTCGGTGAACTGCAGGCGCAGCTCGCGAGTGCGGATGCGGAGCTCAGCGCCGCCCGCATCGCCATCGGGTTGGCCGAACAGGACGTCGTCACCGCTGACGCGAACCGGGACAACGCTGTAGCCGCTCTCGGCGTTGCCGAAAAGCAACTCAGAGATACGCGGGTCATTTCGCCGATCGACGGCATGGTATCTGCGATGAACGTTCATGTCGGCGAAGTGATCCAGGGCGGCAAAACGACCATTACCGGTGGCACGCTTCTGGCGAAGGTGGCCGAGGTCGACAAAATCTATGTCGAGACGGAAGTGGACGAAGCCGACATCGGCGTGGTGCGCGAACTGGCGCCGGAATCGGCTCGGCCGCAGCTTGGCGACGGCAGCGATTCCAGTTCAACTCCATCCAGCGAGCCCTCGCCGGGCAGGGGGGATGGCAACGACGCTCCCATCGCCAGTGGGTCGAAGGTCAAGATTACCGTCGAAGCCTTTCACGACGAAGATTTCGCCGGTCTGATCGAGCGCATCTATCCCGAGCCCAAGAGCGCCGCGTCGTCGGTCGTGACCTACCTCGTGGATGTCCTGATCACCAGCCCGAATCGCGACAAGCTCATGCTGGGCATGCACGCCGACGTCGAGTTCACCGCCAAGAGCGTGTACAACGCCATCCTGGTCAGCCGCGATGCCATTAAACGCGGTCCCAACGGGAAAGATCTGGGCGTGTTCGTCCCGACCGTCGGGCCCAACGGCAAGCCGGGCGAACCCCAATTCGTCAGATGCCGCTTCGGCCTGGACAACGGGCTGTTCGCCGAGGTGCTCGAAGGTCTCCAAGATGGCGACGAAGTCTACACGCAAGTCCCCGGCAAGACCGAGCGCGAGGAGGAGAAAGAGGGCTCGAAGAAGTGAAAGACCGTGAATGATCCGGATTCGAGGCCTCACCAAACTCTATCCCATGGGCGACTCGGTGGTGCGCGCGCTGGATGGCGTGGACCTCCATGTCGAGCCGGGCGAGTTCGTCAGCATCACGGGTGCTTCGGGCTCGGGCAAGAGCACGCTGATGCACCTGATCGGCTGCCTGGACCGCCCAACGGCCGGTCTGTATGAACTCGACGGTCAGGTGGTTAGCCGGCTCTCCGACGCCCAACTGGCGCTGATCCGCAATCGGCGGATCGGATTTGTTTTCCAGACGTTCAACCTGATCAATCGCACAACCGCGCTCGACAACGTGGCCGTGCCGCTGATCTACGCGCGCAAGACAACCACGCGCGCCGCCGCGCTGGGCGCGTTGGAGCGGGTCAACCTCGCGCACCGCGCCAAGCACAAGCCCAGCGAGTTGTCCGGCGGCGAGCGGCAGCGGGTGGCGATTGCCCGCGCGATCGTCAATAACCCGAACCTGCTGCTGGCGGACGAGCCCACCGGCAACCTGGACACGAAAACCGGTGAGCAGATCCTGGCAATCTTTCATGAGCTGCACCGTTCCGGCGTTACCATCGTGCTGGTGACCCATGAACTGGACGTGGCCGCGCAGGCGCAGCGGCTGGTGCGCATGGTGGATGGCAAAATTGTCGAAGATCGCCCGATCGACGGCACGCTGCGCAAGAGCATGCTGGAAGCCGGCATGACGAGAACTATCGGCCGCGTTCAAGAGGTGCACACCGCCACCACGTGAAATACCTATGTTCTTTCTGCTGCGCATATTTCTGATGTCGATTCGGGGGCTGCGGGCGAACCTGTTTCGCTCGTTGCTGGCCACGCTGGGGGTGATCATCGGCGTGTCGGCCGTCGTGGCCGCCATGGGCATCCTGGAGGGCGCCAACCGCGACATCCTGAAGCGCTTCGAATCCCTCGGCGCCGATCAAATCATTGTGGTCAATGGTTCGGACCAGCGGCGCAGCCGGCAGTCGCCGATCCCGACCCTCACGCCCGATGACGCCGAGGCGATCGTCACGGACGCCGGCTCGATCGTGAAAGCCGCGGCCGGCGAAGTGCAGAGCGGCGCGCAGATCAAGTACTTCGACAAGAATAAATCGGTCACGGTCCTGGCCACCAGCGAGAGCTACGCGGCGATGAACAATTACAAGGTCATCGAAGGCGAGTTCTTCACGCGCGAAGAGGTGCGCGCCGAGCGGAAGGTTTGCGCACTGGGCTACAAGGTCGCCCGCGATCTGTTCGGCGAATCGGCCGTGGTCGGGCACTACGTCAAGATCGGCGGCCAGAGCTTCTACATCAAAGCGGTTATGGAGAAGAAGGGCTTCCTCGGATTTCGCGAAGTCGACAGTCAGGTCGTGATCCCATTGTCGACCGGCATGAAGCGCATGTTCGGCGTGAAATATGTCAACATGGTCACGGTGCAGGCGCGCGATCCCAAGCGCCTGGACGCGGCCATCGAAAAGGTCAAGGGCGTGCTGCGGCACCAGCACAACATTCGGGCGGGCGCCGACGACGACTTCACCATCTTCACCCAGGAGCAAGCCAAGGCCAACGTCGCCGACTTCACGAAAATCTTCGCCGTCGTGCTCTACAGCATCTCGGGCATCTCGCTGGTGGTGGGGGGCATCGGCATCATGAACATCATGATGGTTTCCGTGACCGAACGCACGCGTGAAATCGGCGTCCGCATGGCCGTCGGCGCGCGGCGCTTCGATATCCTGCGGCAGTTCCTGATAGAGGCCAGCATCATCAGCTTCCTGGGCGGCGCGTTGGGTGTGCTGCTGGGCTTGGCGGTCACCGATCTGTTGGAGAACTTCACACGCGTCCTCAAGACCTACAACTCACCCTGGGGAATCCTGATCGCGCTGGCGATGGCCACGCTGGTCGGCATCATCAGCGGCCTCTGGCCGGCCATCCGCGCCTCCATGCTCGATCCGGTGGAGTCGCGTAGAAAC
>DASXUA010000580.1:0-9193 GCA_036505095.1 Phycisphaerae bacterium | reverse complement strand
AGCACAGAATCTCTCAAATCGGCGATCGACTGCTTGCAGGACGAAACCATTGAGTCCGATGATCCCTATCTACTCGAAGGTGGGCTTGAACTTGTTGCACAGGCCATGCTGGACCTCATCGGGCCGGACGCACGCCCGGAGCTAGAAGACGCGCCGCTTTCGGACATACTGCATTACATCGCCGCCAAATATCAATGCGGCGGCGATGCGGAAGGCGCAGCGAGGGAGCTAGAAAGCGCGCTGAGTACATTTTGGTACGACGACCTAGATTCGGAAAGCATGGCTCATGCTCGCGACGAGTTAGTCCATCAACTCACTGTGCTAGTGGATGCAATTGAGCCGAGCAGTGCGCGCACGTGATATCAATTGTAGACATCCCGATCTTCGCAAAGGCTGAATATCTCGCACTTGTGTGCGCGTTGCGACGAGCGCAATGCGCCGTGTTATTTGGGTCTTGCGCCGCGAACTGCTATTCGGAGCGATCCGATGTAGATATACTATGTGTCGGAAGCGGTCGCCGTTTCAAGACGTACCGGCTCGACATAGTGTGGATCAGCGCCGCACGCACGTGTGATCGGGGGTGGCTTGGGAGTGAGCTGGGGCAACATATCGCGGCTTACGGAGTGCACCTATACGGTAACGCCCCCTGCGGTGACAACGCATATCCGTCCGACGAATCAATAGCCCGAAAGACGGCGGTGATTCGCGAGAGATCAGCAGCGTTTGCTCGTTTTCATTACATCTTGTCTCCACGCAGAGCCGTGCGCTACGCGATTCGAATTCGTCGGGATATTCAGCGACTTGGGCTGTTGCGTGCCGGCAGGGCAGTACCGCCTAGCCCAATGCTCGACGAAATGTGGAACATCCGATCGAATCCGTGCGAGGAGTTGCAGAATGAGTTAGCCGCGCTGGGAGTACAGTCGCCGCACGTGATAACTGGCGCTCTGACGCGAAGCGTAGGCTCATCAGCGAGAGCGAGAATGCTGGGGCACCCTTGTGATCGCGGCTCGGCGCAGTCATTGTTAGACGTGTTCACGGCCGCAATTGACGTCAGCATGAATGCGAACGAACTTAACCCGTCATTAGCAGCACTTCTGTATGGTTAACGCCCCCCCGCAGTCGTTGCTTGCCGGAGGCGCGCTGGGCACCACAACTCTCGGTCCGTGCTGGAGTGCTAATTGAGCGAGGATATCGATCGTGCGCATGGTCCGACCCGCAGCGCCAGTCGGGTCCCGGCGCGGTTAGGTGCCTGGGCTACGGGAAGATACCGCGTTGGTTGTAGACGGTGCGGATGCGGTCGAGGGCGACGATGTAGGCGGCCATGCGGACGTCGGTCTTGTATTTCTCGCGGGTGCGGCTGACGCGGTCGCACATTTCATTCACGTAACGGCGCAGGCGCGAGTCGACCTGGTCGAGCGTCCAGGATTCGTTGTTCTTGTTCTGGACCCATTCGAAATAGCTGACGGTTACGCCGCCGGAGTTGCACAGGATGGCCGGCAGAATCTCGATGCCGCGCTCCAGCAGGATCAGCTCGGCGCCGGGGGTAGTGGGGCCGTTGGCGGCCTCCACCACTACGCGCGTTTTCAGCTTGCGAGCGACGTCCTCATTCACCATGCGCTCCAACGCGGCCGGGATGAACAGATCGGTCGGCAGGCGATAGAAAGTGTCGGCGTCGACGGCGTCGGCGCCGGGGAAGCCGGCCACGGCGCCGGTGCGGGCGACGTAATCGGCCAGGCGGTGGGCGTCGATGCCGCCGGACTGGGGGCCGGGGACTGGGGGCTGGGGGCTGGGAGCCACACTGCCCGACCCCCGGCCCCCGACCCCCGACCCCCGTTCAGCGGCGATCGCGCCGGAGTGATCCAGCACGCCGACCAGCTTGGCGCCGCGCTCGCAGAGCAGCTTGCTGGTGTGCGAGCCGACGTTGCCGTAGCCGATGATGCTGAAACGCGCCCCGTCCAGCTTGATCCCCATCTCGGGCAGCAGCTTTTCGAGCACGAAGACCACGCCCTGACCGGTGGCCTTCTCGCGGCCCTGCGAGCCGCCGCATTCCAGGGTCTTGCCCGTCACCACGTTGAGTTGCGACTGGCGCGTCAGGCTGGAGGTGGTGTTCATGAAAGTGTCCATGATCCAGACCATGATCTGCGCGTTCGTCCCGACATCCGGAGCGGGGATGTCGTAATCAGGGCCGATGTTGGTGCCCAGGGCGCTGGTGAAGCGGCGCGTGACCTTGCGGAGCTCATGCTGGCTGACCTTGCGCGGGTCGATCTTGACACCGCCTTTGGCTCCGCCGAAAGGCAGGCCGGCCAGCGAGCATTTCAGCGTCATCCACAGCGCCAGGGCGCGCACGTCGTCGAGCGAAACGTCGGGGTGATAGCGGATGCCGCCCTTGAACGGCCCGAGGACGTTGTTGTGCTGGATGCGATAGCCGCGGAAGACGTGGTAGTCGCCGTTGTCCATCGCGACCGGGAAATTGACAATGATCGAGTTCTTCGGCTGCGACAGGATCGCGCGCACGTATTCGTCGAGATGACACAGATCGGCCGCCCGATTCACGGTGCCGACGGCCATCGCGTAGAGCGAGTCGGCCAACTCCGGCTCATCCAGAGATTGCCGATCCGCGGTGACGAGTTCACTGACTGAAAGCTTCATGCGCCCCTCCGACAAAACCGAAAGTCGAAAACCGAAAGCCGAAAACAATTGGGTGGCATGGCTTCACGGCGCAGCCGGGTAGCCATGCCCGGGCGCCGCATGTCCGCCGCAGGCCGATCCGCCGTGGCGGACTTACCCGCTGCGCGTGAAAGCATGCCACCCCGCCCAAGATGCAATCGCGATGATGATCGGGCGCAGGGCGGGAAGTTTCAAGGCGCTGACGGTATGCTTTCCGTCACCTACGACCGGGAGATGGGAGATTGGAATGATTGCACGCACAGTTTTGATGCTCCTGTGGCTCGCCGGCATCGGATGCCAACCGTGCACGATGCGACCGAGCCAGGCTCAGCTCGCCGAGCCACAGGAAGTGTCCAGTACCCGCGGTTTGGTATCGCTGGGCGACTCCGTCTCGCCGTTGCGGGAACGCTTCAACGCCGAGCGACAGAAGCTGCGCTTCGTCGCCCTGCTCTCGCCGACCTGAAGCGCGTGCCTGGAGGGTGCCCGTGCGGTACGCAAATCCGTGCTCGAGGATTTCCCGAAGGCCAACGTCAGCGTGAGCATCGTTTGGATCGACATGCTGCCGTTCGACAATGCGCAGGCGGCGCGCGAGGCGGCCCAGATGTTCAGCGATCCACGCGTGCGCCAATTCCACGATCCGCAGCAGCTCGCTGGACGCGCATTCGCCGCGGGTCTGCTCGCGCCCGAGCGGCCAGCATGGGATATCTACCTGTTCTACAAGCGGGGACAGGCGTGGAGCGATGCGCCGCCGCCGCCGGTCGAATGGATGCACCAACTCGGCGGCCGTTCCGGAGCCGATGCCGCGCGCCGGCGGACTGGTGAAGAGCTCGTCCGCGAGTTGCACGATTCGATGGCCAGGCTGACCGGCTCACGACGATAGCTCGGGCTTACGCGCTGGTCCCGTTGGCGGACATGCGTTCGCGTGAATGCGGCCGTTTGACCCATCGGACATAATCGTGATAAAGTCGGCTCGGCAAACGGCTTTAGCGACAGGCCGTTTGAGCGTTGAAGGAGAGCGCATGGCCGGCGTGAAGGACGAGTTCGACAAACTTTCCGAGCAGCTCGGCGACATGGTCGAGGAGATGCTCAGCCGGAATTTCTTCCGCTATGCCAAGCCGGACACCTGGCGGCCGAATGTCAATGTCTACGAAACGGCCGCGGGTTTCCTGGTTTGCGTCGATTTGGCGGGAATCGAGCGCGAGCAGATCGACGTGCAGGTCAAGGGCCGTTGGCTGCTGATCCGCGGCACGCGTCCGAAGCCGCTGCCCGACACCGGCACCGCCGAGCTATGCGTACACGTCATGGAAATCGATTCGGGGCGCTTCGCCCGCAAGCTGCAGATGCCGGCCGTGATCGACACGGAGCGGGTGACGGCCGACTACCGGAACGGATACCTGTGGATCACGCTGCCGCGCGACAAGCCGGCCGCCGGTGCACGCACGCGCTCCGAACGCGAGGGGAATCGATAGGATGGCACGCAAGCGCCGCGACAAATCCAAACCGATGCAAGAGGCCAGCGATGCTAAGGACCGCCAAGACCGTGTCTCGGCCACGGCCTTGTTCGACGAGGACGCTTCCGGCCCGGTCGTCACCATCTCCGATTCCGACGACGATCAGGAGCGTCCCAAGGCTGAGATCCCTTCCGAGCTGCCCATATTGCCGATCCGCGAAGCGGTGGCGTTTCCCGGAACGGTCATGCCGCTGAACATCGGGCGCGAGAAGTCGCGCAAGCTCATTGACGAGGCCATTTCCGGCACACGAATTATCGGGTTGGTCGCGCAGCGCCGGCCCGACGTGGAAGATCCGGGCCTCGACGAGCTGTACCGCGTCGGCACGGCCTGCATGATCCTCAAGCTGTACAAGCTGCCGGATGGCACCGAAACCATCATCGTGCACGGCCTGGGCCGGATCGGCATCGAGTCGATCACGAAAACGGCGCCTTACCTGGAGGCGAAGGTCAACGCGGCCTACGACCCGCCGGTCAAATCGATCGAGATCGACGCGCTGGTCCACGGGATTCGCGAGGCGGCGCGGCGCGTGATCGAGCTTTCGCCCAACGTACCGGACGAGGCCAAGGTGGTGCTGGAGGGGATCAAGTCGCCGGGTGGCTTGGCCGACTTCCTGGCGGCCAACTTGTCGCTGAGCGTGGTGCACAAGCAGGAGATCCTCGAAACCTTCGATGTCGAATCGCGGCTGCGCAAGGTGCACGCGGCGTTGGCCGGTCAGCTCGAAGTGCTCGAACTCTCCGACAAGATTCAGTCGCAGGTGCGCTCGCAGATGGAGAAATCGCAACGCGAGTATTACCTGCGCGAGCAGATGAAGGCCATTCAGAGCGAACTGGGGCAGGGCGACGGTCGCGGCGGGCCAGTCGAGAAGATGCGCGAACGTATCGCGGCCGCCAAAATGCCGGCCGACGTCGAGAAGGAAGCCACGCGCGAGTTGGAGCGGCTCGAGACCATCCCCCAGGCCTCGCCCGAATACTCGGTGACGCTCGATTATCTCGAGTGGCTAGTTACCTTGCCCTGGAGCGTATCGACGGAGGATCAACTCGACCTGGAGCATGCGGCGCGCGTGCTGGACGAAGACCACTATGACCTGGAGAAGGTGAAGAAGCGCATCCTCGAATTCCTGGCGGTGCGGATGCTGCGAAAGACGCAGAAGACGGCCGTGCCGCTGCAGGATGAGACTTTTCCACGTGCCTCGCGCAGCCCGATCCTGTGCTTCATCGGTCCGCCAGGCGTGGGGAAGACCTCGCTGGGCCAGAGCATCGCGCGGGCCACCGGTCGCAAGTTCATCCGCATGTCGCTGGGCGGCATGCGCGACGAAGCTGAAATCCGCGGACATCGCCGCACCTATATTGGGGCGCTGCCGGGGCGGATCATTCAGGAAATCCGTAAGGCCGGAACGCATAATCCGGTCTTCATGCTGGACGAAGTGGACAAAGTCGGGGCCGATTTCCGCGGCGATCCGTCGTCGGCTTTGCTGGAAGTCCTCGACCCGTCCCAGAACTACTCCTTCGTCGATCACTACCTCGATGTGCCGTTCGATCTGTCGCGGGTGCTCTTCATCGCGACGGCCAACTACACCGATACGATCTCGCCGCCGCTGCGCGACCGCATGGAGGTCATCACGCTTTCGGGCTACACGCAGCAGGAGAAGTTGTTCATCGCCAAGCGTTATCTGGTTCCGCGGCAACTCGCGGAGAACGGCCTGACGGCGGATCAGGTACAGTTCGACGATGACGCCCTGCTGGAGATCATCTACAGCTACACGCGCGAGGCCGGGGTGCGCAACCTGGAGCGTGAGATCGGCTCGGTCTGCCGGGCGCGGGCGGCGGCGATCGTCGGCAAGAAAGACGTGTCGCTGCGCGTGACGCGCGAGAGCCTGGCGGACGATCTCGGTCCGCCGCGCTTCGAGAGTGAAGTGGCCGCCAGCGTGGCGATTCCCGGCGTGGTGACCGGGCTGGCTTTCACGCCGGTAGGCGGCGAAATCCTCTTCATTGAGGCCAACCGCATGCCGGGCAATGGCAGCCTGAATTTGACAGGGCAAATCGGCAACGTCATGCGCGAGAGTGCCCAGGCCGCGTTCTCGATTGTGCGGGCCCGCGCGGAAAGCTGGAAGATCGATCCGCAGGTGCTGCGCGACAGCGACTTCCACGTACACGTGCCGGCCGGGGCGGTGCAGAAGGACGGGCCGTCGGCCGGGGTCGCGATGCTCACGGCGCTGGTGTCGCTGCTGACCAATCGACTCGTCGATCCGGCCACGGGGATGACCGGCGAGATCACGCTCCGCGGACGGGTCATGCCGATCGGCGGCGTGAAGGAGAAAGTGCTGGCGGCACACCGGGCCGGGCTGCGGCGGGTGATCCTGCCAGAGCAGAACCGGCGCGATCTCGACGAGGTGCCGCTCGAGGTCCGCCGCGACCTGGAGTTTGTGTTTGTCAAGACGATCGACGAGTTGCTGGCGGCCGCGTTCGAGGCACGGCCCCTTCCGGCCGAGCGCCCGGCTGCGTCGCCCTCCGCCCCGCCGGTGGCCGCGTCGAAGGCGGCCCGCGCGCGGCGGACGACGCCCAGAGTCCGCAGCGTCGCCCGGATACAGGCCGTGCACCGCAACGCTCGAGCGAATACGGACCGGCGCAGCATGGCCGCCCGGCGCCGATCGAGCGCGCGCTGAGCGCGCCTTACAGCCGTTGCGGCCGCATCGTCAATGGTACTTCCATGGCAGCACCTGCCGAGCGCTTGTCGATACTGCGACGTGACGACCTGGCGGTCGTGACCTTCACCGATACGAGCATTCTGGACACCATGCAGATCGACGACATTGGCCGGCAGCTTAATGAACTGGTCGAAAAGGGCGGCTGCCGGCGGATGGTCCTCGATTTCGCGAACGTGAAGTTTCTGTCGTCGGCCACGTTGGGCATCCTGCTGACCCTGCGGCGCAAGTGCGACGAGGCCGCCGGTCGCCTGGCGATCGCGGCGCTGCGGCCCGAGCTGCGCCGCGTTTTTCAGGTCACGCGTCTCGACTCAATGTTTACGTTCTATCCGGACCGGGCCACCGCCGAGCGCGAACTGGCGCTGAACCCTGAAGCTTGAAACTCGAACACCGCCACGGCGGATCTTTGACCTGAACCCCGAACCGTTCAAGCAAGAAGCGCGCCGTCAATTCGAGCAGTGGGCCGAGAGTTACGACCGCTCGCTGCTGAATCATTTCCTCTTCCGGCCGGCGGCGGAAGCTTTCATGGAAGAGATCGCACGCTGGCGGCTCGAACATTCGCATCCGTTGCGCGTGCTGGACGTGGGCTGCGGAACGGGGACGCTGGCGGGGCTGCTGCTGCGCTCGGGCTGGCCAGTCGAGGTCGTCGGGCTGGACTATTCACCGAACATGTGCCGGCAGGCAGCGGTGAAGGCCCGCGCGGCGGGCGCGGCGCAGCGGGCGCGCTTCGTCACCGGCGACAGCGAGCATCTGCCTTTCCCCGATAGCCGCTTCGACGTGATTACGTGCTCCAACTCGTTTCATCACTATCCGCACCAGCAAGCGGTGGTGCTGGGCATGCGACGGCTATTGGCACCTGGCGGGCGGCTGATGATCATTGATGGCTTTCGCGACAATGTCATCGGCTGGGTGGCGTTCGACGTCATCATTGCGCGCGTCGAGAAGCACGTGCATCATGCGCCCTGGACGCAGATGCGCGACTATTTCCGCGAAGCGGGATTCGTTAACATTCGCCAGCGCAAAATCAATTTCTGGATGCCGCTGCTGGTGACGACGGGCGATGGAACCTGAGAGGGTGGCAAGCTGGACTCAGAGCTGCTGAGGATCTGAGGAGTATTTGATTTCAAAAAACTCAGGCTCTCAGAATCTCTGAGTCCAATCGCGCGTGCGTTGGTGTGAGCGTCAATCGTCGTCATCATCGTCGTGAGCGGCGCGCCCGAACACGAACCCTGCGCGGACGGGCGGCGGCATGGGGGAGTCGGGGCCGCGGACGCTGCGCCAGATGATGTCGTTGAAGAGCAGGTCGTCGGCCGCATCTTCTTTCGATAAGTCCAATTGCTCGCTCAGGTCCGCGCCCCAGGCGGTGGCGCCGTTTTTCGCGTCGAGATCAACGCCGGCGGGGCGACAGCGGTACGGTCGCAGGTCAGGTTTGGCCTGAAATGAGGCATACATCGGCCGGGCGGCGGCGTCGAACTGGCTCATGGGCTCCAGACCGAGGATCAATTCCATCGTGCGCAGCATGCTCGTCGTCGAATACAGGGCGCGGTCGATTACGCCGCGCCGTGCGTACGGGCTGATCACGAACGCGGTTGTGCGGTGCGCGTCGACGTGATCAGAGCCGTTCTGGGCATCGTCCTCGACCACGAAGATCGCGGTGCGGGGCCAGAAACTTGAATGCGTGATGGCTTCCACGATCCGGCCCAGCGCCAGATCGTTTTCGGCGACCATCGCCGTGGGCGTCGGCTTGCCGACACGCGTGCCCTCGGTGTGGTTGTTGGGCAGGCGCACCACCTGAAAACGCGGCATGTCGCCTTCGGCCTCGAAGCGGTGCAGCTCGGCGATGAAGCGCTCGGCACGCTTCAGATCGGAGTAGCCCAGATTGAAC
Source organism: Phycisphaerae bacterium (assembly GCA_036505095.1). Classification (GTDB taxonomy): domain Bacteria; phylum Planctomycetota; class Phycisphaerae; order UBA1845; family UBA1845; genus DASXUA01. The sequence goes on along the minus strand of DASXUA010000580.1, from coordinate 429 downwards.
GGCTCGTATTGCGGATCGAAGTGGTCCTTGAGCGTATCGACGGTGGCGAACAGCTCGCCGGCTTTGTTGCGCTCGACGAACTCACCGAAGCTGCGGTAGCTCACGCCGGCCTGGGCGCAGCGGTCCCAGATGTAGCCTGCGCTCGGCGCGGCGATCTTGAACTTGCCCTCGCTCGGGTAGGGAATGCGGCTGTGGCTCTTGTTGCCGTAATTGAGCGGCCAGCTTTTCTCGACGAAGTCAGTGGCGTAGGCGGCCATCGACCACTCGTGGCCGTCGGCGCTGACCTCCGCCTCGACGTAGAAGTTATCGAGCAGCACGAAGTCGCGCGCCAACGCGTGCTGATTGGGCGTCACCTGCGCGCCGAAGATGCACAGCGACGGATCGCCATTTCCCGCAGCCATGTCCCCCAGCACCTGATCGTACGTGCGG
>DASXUA010000579.1:0-2676 GCA_036505095.1 Phycisphaerae bacterium | reverse complement strand
TGGCTACCCGGCTGCGCCGTGAAGCCATGCCACCCACGTTAGGTTCTGGTTTACACGCCCGCGAATTTTGGGTGCCCTGAGCGCCCTTGTCGCATGGTGATACGGCGGTATACTTACGGGTTTCCCGGTGAGTAGCCGGTCGGCACGGCCGTAGAACCGCTGCCGGTTTCAGGAGATACACTTGGCAGTCAGATTGAGGCTCAAGCGGTTGGGGCGTCGGCATCGCCCGTCGTATCGGTTGGCGGCCGTCGATAGCCGCGCGCCGCGCGACGGGCGCGTGATTGAAGAACTTGGATACTATGATCCCCTGGCGGCCGATCCGGGGCGGCAGTTCCGGCTCGACAACGAGCGCATCCAATACTGGCTGAGTGTGGGTGCTCAGCCATCCGATACGGTGCGTTCGCTGCTGCGCAAGGGCGGGATCATCGCCGCCGCCGGCAACGTGGCTTCGTGATCGTCGCGGCCGGCCGATCGCCGCGCGCGTTAGGATCGGTCGGCGATGCGCATCGATATCCTGACGCTGTTCCCGGAGGTGTTCGAAAGTTTTCTCGGAGCGAGCATCGTCGGGCGCGCCCGGCAGGCGGGCCTGGTCGAGATTCACTGCACGAACTACCGAGACTTTACTGAAGACAAGCACCGCACGGTAGACGATAAGCCGTTCGGCGGCGGGAGCGGCATGCTGATGATGTGTGGCCCGGTGTTCGCCGCCACCGAGGCCGTAGCCGCGCGGCACGCAGCGCCGCCCATCCGGATCTTGCTGACTCCACAGGGGCAGCGCTATACGCAGCGGACGGCCGAGGAGTTGTGGCGGGCGCCGGGGCTGGTTCTGCTGTGCGGACATTACGAGGGCTTCGACGAGCGTATCCGCAGCGGGCTGGGCGCCCGGGAGATTTCGATCGGCGATTATGTCCTTAGCGGCGGCGAGCCGGCCGCTATGGTGATCATCGACTCGATCGTTCGGCTGCTGCCCGGAGCGCTGGGCGACGCGGCGTCGGCCGTGGAGGAATCTTTCGCCGGAGGCTTGCTGGAATATCCGCAGTACACCCGCCCCCGGGAGTTTCGCGGGATGCGCGTCCCCGACGTGCTGCTGTCGGGGGATCACGCCCGCATCGACGCCTGGCGGCGGGAGCAGCGGTTGCGGCGCACGCGCGAGCGGCGCCCCGACCTGTTATCAGAACCCGGTACGCAAGTGCCGGGGCACGACAATGACTAGAGCGCAATCGGTCGCTGATTTTCGACCGCTGGTCGTCTTCGACGGCGTGGGCGGGCAGGAGAAATGTCATGAACCAACTCATCGACGCTGTCGAACAGACCTATCGCAAAGCACGCGTTCCACAGTTCCGCATCGGCGACACGGTGGACGTCGCCTGCCGCATCGTCGAGGGCGACAAGGAGCGGACGCAGATCTTCAACGGCACCGTCATCGCCCGGCGTGGTCGCGGAATGGGCGAGATGTTCGCCGTGCGCCGCATCGTCAACAACGAGGGCGTCGAGCGGATCTTCATGCTGCATTCGCCGCACGTGCTGGACATCACCGTGCGTCGGAGCGGCAAGGTGCGCCGCGCCAAGCTGTACTATCTGCGTGAGCGTGTCGGCAAGCGCACGCGGCTGCGCGAGCGCCGCGCCGTCTCGGCCCGCGCGACTGTCCAGCCCGAAGCCGTGGTGCCCGAGCGCGAGTTGGCGCCGGTCGCAGTGTAGGCCGCGGCGAATCTCACGTTTAGCCGCGTGCCCCGAGGGCCGCGCGTGTTCTGGCCGAAGCGCAAGCAGGCAACTTCTGAGGACGCCTCGCGCATCCTCGGCCGGCGCGGCGAACAGGCCGCAGCGCGCTTCCTGCAGAAGCTCGGCTATCGCATTCTGCTTCGCAATTTCGCCTGTCCGGCCGGCGAGATCGACATCATCGCGCTCGACCGGGGCCAAATCGTTTTCGCCGAAGTCAAAACGCGCCGCTCGAGCACCGCGTCCGATCCGGAGATCGCGGTCCACAAGCACAAGCGCCGCCAGAACACGCAGGCCGCGCGCTACTTCCTGACGCAGACGCGTCGTCAGGACGCCGCCTGCCGCTTCGACGTCCTGGCCATCGTCCTGCCCGACCGCGGCCAGCCCCAAATCGAACACTTCATCAACGCCTTCGAACCGACGCGCCAGGCATAACGGAGTCGCAGTGCAGGCGCACTCGGCGGCGTTGGCGAGCCGGCGGCAGCCGCTTTAGAATCACGTCATCGTGCCGCACGCGACGCTGAAGTGCATCGCCAACAACCCGCCTCCTAAGGAGGAGGTGCTGGTCGATCGGCCCGAGGTAGTCAAAAACATCGCCCGCGCAATGGACCCGTTCCGGGTCGAGGCGACCATACCAACGCCGATCAGCTCGCGAAAGTGATCATGGGACTCGCCGTGAGCAAAGCCCGTCAACTCACATTCTCGGATCTCTTGCATGCGGGCCTGGAGCCCGTCATTCGCGGGGCCAATCCCTGGTGGCAGGGCGAACGTCTGGTCGAGTTGCCGCGATTCCGGAGATGGGCGTTCGAACCGGTGCTGGCCAGACTCCGGAAAGGACTGACCCCGGCTGTGGTGCTGCGCGGCCCGCGGCAGGTCGGTAAGACCACGCTGATTAATCAGATCATTGATCAGCTTCTCAGCGAGGATACCGACCCAAGACGCATCTTTCGTTTGCAGTTC
>DASXUA010000578.1:0-10356 GCA_036505095.1 Phycisphaerae bacterium | reverse complement strand
ATCGGCAGCCTGCAGCGCAAGGCCCTGATGGAGGTCTTCCGCAACCTGCGGCCCGGCGGATCCGAGGGACACGAGACGATTCATACCGGCATGGGTGGGGAGCGCGTCGAGGGCTCGCGGCCCTACCAGTTCGGCGATCCGGTGAGCGAGCTGGACCTGACGGCCACGCTGCGGAACGCGTTGCAGCGCCACGGCCCGGGCCTGCCGCTGCGCGTGGGCGAACAGGATTTCGAGGTCGGCCTGACGGAATCCAAAGCCACGTGCAGCACGGTCATCCTGCTGGATATGTCCGGCTCGATGTACCGCATGGGGCGCTTCGCCAATGCCAAGAAGTGCGCGATGGCCGTGTACGCCCTCATCCGCCAGCGCTTCATGCTCGACACCGTCGACGTGATCGGATTCTTCAGCGGCGCCGAGGTTATTCCCGAGCACAAGTTGCCGCTGGTGATGCCCAAACGCGTCTCGCTGTTCGACTCGAACGTGCGCATGCGGGTGCCGATCAGCAACCTGGCCAGCGCTCCGCAGCACTTCACGAACCTGCACATGGGCCTGGTCAGCGCCCGCCGGGTGTTGGCCCGCCGCGGCGGCGCGAACAAGCAGGTCTTTATTATCACCGACGGCGAGCCGACCGCGCATGTGCAGGGCGAATACGTGTACTTGCTCTACCCGCCCGACCGCTCGACGATGAACGCGACGCTCGGCGAGGCGCTGCTGATGGCCCGCCAGGGAATCCGCTTCGCCACGTTCGCCCTGATCGACGACTATTACATGATGGACTGGGTCGGCTTCGTCGATCAACTCACGAAGCTGACGCGCGGCGTGGGCTTCTACTGCACCGGCGAATCGCTGGCGAGTTGCATCATGGAATCGTACTTGTCCGGCAGACGCCGTAAGGCCTACATCGCGTGATCGCGAATTGCGGATTGTGGACTGCGTACTATTGAAAACCGAAAACCGAAAACCGAATTCTGAATTCTGAACCCTGAACCCTATTTTCCTCCCACCGGGCGCGTGCCCTTCACCGTTCCGATTGCGGTCTCATGGGCGGCGAACTCGATGTAGCCCTGCTTTTCCCAGCGCCCGAGAATTCGCCGGGCCATGTCCACGGCATCGGTGAGTCGCACGAAAGCCAATTGAATCGCCTCGTAAGCCCGCGGATCGCGCAACAGCAGCCCGAGCGTGCCCTTGCCCTCGGCCAGATCGCGCGACGCGCTCTGCAGATTCATGGCCACTTGCGACGTGGCGTCCAGTACGCCCACCGCGGTGCGCGCCGCCTGGTTGAACTGTTCCAGCGTGCCGTCGATCTTCTCCACGACGCGCTGTTCGTCCGTCTTGAGATTGGCCGAAAGCGCCCGGAAATCGCCGGCCGCATCCTTGATCTGCACGCTGGCATCTTGAATATTCGCGACGGCTTCCCGCAGGCCCGATTGCACCTGCGGATCGCCAATCACGTCGTTGACATTCTCGAAGGTCTTGTCGATGCGCTGCACCGCCGTCGACACGTTGGCGGTGGTTTTGCCCGATTCAACATCTTCAATCGTGCGCCGCTCCAACAGGACGTCCAGGTCGCGCGCCACCGGCGTGAGCGTTTCCGCAAATTTACCGATGTCCGTAATGGTCCGCTGGAGATCGTCGAACAGCTCGGGCGGGACGATGTCGCTGAACGGAGCGCCCATCGTCCCCTCGATGAGCCCGGTTCCATTGCGTGGCAGCTCCACCGCCGCAACCTCCGGCGGCACACGAATCTCGACGTACCCGCGCCCGATTCCCAGCCCGGCCGGCTTGATCAGCGCCGTGGCCGTGTTCGGGATGGGGTAACCGCTCTGGATGTACGTGTCGACCAGCACCCCCTCGTCCGGATGGCTCGTGTTCGCAAAGCGCAGGTCGCCCACGCGTCCGATCTGCACGCCGTTCATGTAGACCGTCGAGCCGACGTTGATGCCGCCCACCGACTTCATGCGGATGCTGATCACATATTCCTTGCGCCCGACCAGCCAGGCCGGCGCCTCGCCGAACTTGATCATCAAGATCGCCAGCACGGCCACACCGACCAATGCGAACAAACCCACCGCGAGATTTCTGCGATAATCGTTCTTCATAGACTCCCTGTCGGCACGCCGGCATCTCCGACCGCCGCCTTTCTTCATTCGACCGTAAGCTTTCCTCCCTCTCCCTGCTCAGGTCGAAGATCCGCCGTGGCGGGGAGCGGGTAGGGTGAGGGTCACCAGCCACCGACCTCCCTCTCCCTTCAAGGGAGAGGGCTGGGGTGAGGGTCACCGCCCTCAGTGACCGGAAGCTGTGAGTTTGCGCGTACGTTATCTGATACCCGCGAATCCCGCCGAAGTCACCCCGCCAGACTGAAATTGCGCTCCCAACCGCGTGCGTAACGGCTTCAAACCGGCTAGCATAGAGCACAAGGTTCAACCGCGTGCAAAGGAGGAACGCTCAATGACCGTGGCGGCTTGCGATTTCAAGGTGTCGGATATCGGGTTGGCCGAATGGGGCCGGAAAGAGATCACCCTGGCCGAGAAGGAGATGCCGGGCCTGATGGCCATTCGCGCCGAGTTCGGCCCGAAAAAGCCGCTCACGGGCGCGCGGGTCACTGGGTCGCTGCACATGACGATCCAGACGGCCGTCTTGATCGAAACCCTGGTTGAGCTGGGGGCCGAAGTGCGCTGGGCGAGCTGCAATATCTTCTCGACACAGGACCATGCCGCCGCGGCCGTCGCCGCCGCCAACGTGCCGGTGTTCGCCTGGAAGGGTGAGTCGCTCGAAGAATATTGGTGGTGCACCAATCAGGCCCTGTCCTTCCCCGATGGTAACGGGCCGAACCTGATCGTCGACGACGGTGGTGACGCCACGCTGTTGATCCACAAGGGCTACGAGTTGGAAGAGGAATTCGCGCGCACGGGACGGCTGCCGAAGATCGCGTCCGACAACGAGGAGATGGACATCATTCTCAAGCTCCTCTCAGACGAGTTGGAGCGCGATCCGCAGCGCTGGCACAAGCTCGCGCCGGGCGTCTTGGGCGTCAGCGAGGAGACCACGACGGGCGTGCATCGGCTTTACCAGATGCAGGAGACCGGCCGGCTGCTCTTTCCGGCGATCAATGTCAACGATTCGGTGACCAAGAGCAAGTTCGACAACATCTACGGCTGCCGTCATTCACTGGTGGACGGCATCATGCGGGCCACCGACGTGATGATCGGCGGCAAGCTGGCGGTGATTTGCGGCTTCGGCGAAGTCGGGAAGGGGTCGGCCGCCAGCCTGCGCGGTCAGGGCTGCCGCGTCGTCGTTACCGAGATCGATCCGATCTGCGCGCTGCAGGCCGTGATGGAAGGCTATCAGGTCCTGACGCTGGAGGACGTGCTCTCGCAGGCCGACATCTTCGTCACCGCCACCGGCAACCGCGACGTGATCACGGTCGAGCACATGTCCAGAATGAAGGACATGGCCATCGTCTGCAACATCGGTCACTTCGACAACGAGATCGACATGGCCGGGTTGAAGAAGTTCCGCGGGATTCGCAAGACGAACATCAAGCCCCAAGTCGATCAGTGGGCGTTCCCCGATGGCCACAGCATTCTCGTCCTGGCCGAGGGCCGCCTGGTCAACCTCGGCTGCGCGACCGGTCACCCGAGCTTCGTGATGTCGTGCAGCTTCACGAACCAGATGATGGCTCAACTCGAATTGTTCACCAACAGCGAGGCCTACGACAAGAAGGTCTACATCTTGCCGAAGCACCTGGATGAAAAAGTGGCGCGGCTGCACCTGCCCAAGCTGGGCGTCAAGCTGACGCGCCTGACGTCGCGGCAGGCGGAGTATCTCGGTATTCCGGCCGAGGGACCGTTCAAGCCCGAGCAATATCGCTATTGACGTGACCTCGCGCGTTCGCCGCGCGGATTCAGACGCTGGCGACTTCCGCCGGCTCGCCGGTCAGCACGCTCGTGCCTGGCACGCGCAGGTCGGTCGCTTCGCTGCCTTCCGGCGCGATCCCGAGCGCCTCCATGCGCCGATAGAGGCGGCTGCGCGAAATGCCCAGCGTGCGTGCGGCGTGCGATCGGTTTCCGGAAGCCTGCGCCAACGTGAAGCGGATCGCTCGTCGCTCCAATTCGGTCAACAGCGCATCCAGCCGGCGGCGATTCGGCTCGGCCAGATTGATGACCTCGAACGGGTTCTCCCGAGCAGCATCACTGTCATCGAGCGCGCCCGCGCTGCGGATGACGGACGACCATTGTTGACCACACGACTTGCACGCGATCCGCGCGCGACCCGCGTCGGCACGCAGCGCATCCTCCACCCACACCTCGAACTCTTCTTCCCCGCATGAACACTGCATTCTCGTCATGGCTCTCACGTCCCAATCGGGTTAACGACTCAGTCAATTGTAAAACGCAAGCAAACCCCCGACCATTATAGGGCGCTAATGAAAAAATCTTGTCGGGTTTGTGACGCGGCCGACCGAGCGCGACCGGAAGCTCGGACATTCAGTCGTGGTAACGCGATACGGCCGGTCGGCGGCCGGGCAGAGGCGCCGACCCGATCGAACGCGCGGGACCGAGTTCCAAACAGCGTGGCCGCTGCGCGTCGCGCGAGAGCCACAGCGCGTGCGGGCAGCCGACCGGCACGCCGCGAGGCTGAGGGGGCCGCATGGCCAGCGAGAAAAACATCATCAACAGAAAGGCAACGAATGTGAGAAACGCCGTCAGTCCGTCGCGGGTACGACATTGCTGCGGAGATGCAGGCTCGAAAAGCCACAAGCGGGCACCGCAGGTAGCACAGAAGCGTGCCATCGGCCGGTTAAGTCGCAGACAACGCCCGCAAACACTCGCGCCCATCGACTATCCCCTTGCGCCATTCTAAGCCGCGGGGCACGACAAGACAAAGCGAGCCCGGCCGCTTTGGTGATGGCATGGGTGGCATGGCTTCACGGCGTCAGCCGGGTAGCCATTTCGTGCTCACATGCTTACCCGCTGCGCGTGAAAGCATGCCACCCGTCGCTGGCCTCCCGGCGACGCCGCGCGGTACAATTTGCGGATGATCAGCACGCAGGACAGCTTTGACGTGCAGACCGCCGGAGGCAGCGAGGTCAGGAATATCACCGACGAGGTCGCGGCCTGCGTAGCACGCGGCGGCTTGCGATCCGGACTGGCGACCGTCTTCGTGGTCGGCTCGACGGCCGGCATCACGACCACGGAGTATGAGCCGGGACTGGCGCGCCACGACCTCAAGGCCGCGTTTGAGCGGCTGGCGCCGGAGGACGGCGTGTACCGGCATGAGGAAACCTGGAAGGACGACAACGGCCATTCCCACGTGCGCGCGGCGCTGCTCGGGCCCAGCCTCGCGGTGCCCGTCGCAGCCGGCCGGCTCACGCTCGGTCAGTGGCAGCAGATCGTTCTGATCGACTTTGACACCCGCCCGCGGCAGCGGCGGGTAGTGGTGCAGCTTCTCGGGACGTAGCCGCCCCGCAAGTTCAAGCTCATTGCCCGTCCGGGACGGGGTCCGCCGTCCCGGACCCGTCGGTCAACAGCTCGTGCAGCCGATCGACGACGTGATTGAGCTTGTCTTCGGTTTCGTAATCGCCGCGCTGGATGGCTGAACGGATTTCGGCGATGCGCGCCACGCGCAGCGGCGGCGAGTCCTGCAGGGAGGCCGACAACAACGTTCCCAGGTCGGAGAGTTCCACGTAATCACTCGGGCGGGCGGCGGGCTGATTCGGCCGGTCGGCGACAGCCGGCGTTGCGGTCCTCGAAAGCGGCCGATACACGACATTCACACTGCTGATCTCGTTCATGGCGTCTTCCTCAGCTTCAAAGCAGGCGGCCCCAAGGCGCCTGTATTGCCAGCGGCGCGTCCGGACACGCGCCGACGGTTCTTGTTCCGCGCTCGCGATGCGCACGCGCATCGGGCGACGGTCCAACTGCCATTCATCCGTGAATTTGGTCAGACCCCAGGGCGGCGTATGAGCCGCTCATGCAGTAGGGCCGATCCTTCGGCCCCCAGGTTGGCTGGGATCCCAGCCGCGATGGCGCGGTTGGAGTCCTCTCGGCGTCCGAGAAGAGTATCGACCGGGGCGATTTTCGATCTTGAAGAAAACTGCTGGGATTCGGTGGAATTTCCGGACGGGCTACAACATCTCGCAAACCGGTACGGATCAGTACGCTACATATCGACCTTGGACGTCCGATAGGCGGCCGGGCATTCGTCCTGCGGGACTGACGATGCTTCGCGCAAGCTTCAAGTGGCAGCCCCGCCTCGCCGCCGACGAAATGCCCCGCGACGAAATAATTGAGCGGTTGGACGTTTGGACGGGTCTAGAAACTAGAAACTGGAGCCTAGAGCCTAGACTCCCTATAGGCCTGACCAACACGAGAGCGCCGCCCATCAGAACTTCGTGGGACAAGTTCGCGAAAGTGTGACACTTTCGAGAGTTGGCGGACCACCGACCGCCCCGCCAATGGTCGCCAACGCGGTTGGAGCGCCCGGCGCGCCCGTTTTCTTGGTTTTTGTCAACATTGTGACACTTTCGCAATTTTTGCGAGCAGCGCGCATCGCCAGCCTCGATTTCCGCGTTTCCGCGTTTCGTGAAGCACGGTCGTTCATCACGCAGGAACCGCACCGGTTATCCCCTTGTCAGCGCAGACCCCCAAGTCCCGTTGTCAAGCGCTAGCCACCTATACAACGCGCGCGGCGCTCGCTCGTGTAGGGCGCATAGAGCGTCCGCTGGTGGGCGGTACGTGTGTTTACCGGGCCGAACGGCGCAGGCGCAATTGCGGTGCAGTTCCGCGCGGATCGACCGCTGATCAGGCGCGCGGTTTCTACAGTGGCGGGAGGAAAGCTGTTCGGACCGGGCGTGGCGTGGTAGAATCGAGTTGCCATTCAGGAATCCGCCAGGCAGCGCCGCAGCAACCGCGCGGCGCGGGGAGCAGAAGCGAATGCGGGCACGTCGTTCGACCTTGGTTTCGTTGGGCAGTTGCGCGGCGACGATGCTGCTTCTGCCACTGGCGTTCGCCAGTCGCACCTTGGCGCAGCCGGGCTTCTGCCTGCGCGACGCCAACGGTGATGGGCATCCGCTGTTCGGCAATCCGGAGGTGATGCTGAACCCCATTATGGCCGTGCAGGCGCGGTCGACATGACGCCGACGAACGGGGCCGTCGGCGATCTGGATGGCGACGGCGATCTGGATGCGGTCTCGACATGGGCCGGGCACAACCCCGCCTACGATCCGACCACGAACATCAGCGTGCTGCTGAACGCGGGCGACGGCACATTCCCGGATTACGCCATCTACGCGTGTGGGGACTATCCCACCTCGGTCGCGATCGGCGATCTGAACGGCGACGGCTTGAACGATCTGGCCGTAACCAATGATTTCAGCGGGCAGGTGTCGGTGCTGATCAACGCGGGCGGCGGCACCTTTCCCAATCGGGTGACGTATGCAGTCGGCACCCAGCCGCGCATGAGCCTCATCGCCGACTTCAACGGCGACGGGAAGTTGGACCTCGCCGTCGGCAACGCCGAAAGCGACAGCGTTTCCATACTGCTAAACTCCGGCGGTGGCGTGCTGGCGCCGGCGATGACGTATTCGGTCATGTGCATCCCTGACGGGACGGCGTACTACAGCGAACCATTCGCGTTCGGCGGGCCGTACATGTCGGCTGGTGACCTTGACGGCGACGGCGACCTGGACATCGCCGTGCCGGCTGGGCCGAGCGGCGTGGCGCTGCTGCGCAACAACGGGGACGGCACATTCGTCGCGCTCGGCAGGGTTCGCCGCGCCGGGTGTGTATTTATGGTCGGTGGTCATCGGCGATGTCGACGGCGACGGAGATCTGGACCTGGCGACGGTCAGTAACGAGATCGTGTCGGTTGTTTTCAACCAGGGCGACGCGACCTTCGCACCACCCATGCACTACAGCATCAATTTCACCCAGCCGGGAAACCTGTATGACGGCTACAAGCTGGACTTAGGCGACCTGGATCACGACGGCGATCTGGACATGGCTGTCGGCCAGATGGCGCTGGGACAGGTAGTCATCATGATGAACAACGGCGACGGCATTTTCGGTCCGCTCCTCACCTACCCGGCGGATGATTTCGAACCCGTGGTCGTGGACTTCGGCGACATGAACGGAGATGGCACCCTCGACCTCACCGTCTTTGTCGTGAACTCGTGGCAGAGCAGGCTGTTGTGTGTTCTGCTGAATGACGGGACTGGCAAGCTGCTCACGGACCAGGAGAGTCATAATTGGTGGGCGCCGCCGAGCCCCTATTGGCCTAATCCACGGCAGATCGGCTTCACGGATATCGACGGTGACGCGGACTTGGACGTGGTCGTACTCAACCAGGGCGATCCGTTCGTGCCCGTCTATCTTGCGAACTTTGCCGTGGTTCGGAATCTTGGCGGCGGCGTGCTAGCGCAGCCCGTGCACTACCCCATCAGCGGGTCGTACCCATTCAGCATGCGCGTAGGCGATCTCGACGGTGACGGGGACGAAGATATCGTCACGTGCGGGCCGGCAGACTACTCGCAGGCCACCGGTACGTAAGCGTCTTCCTCAATGCGGGGAACGGGGGAGGGCGTCGTCTACCCCACCGGCGGGGTCTACAGCATGTGGATGGCATTGGCTGACGTTGACACCGACGGTGACCTGGATGTCGTGGTGGCGAACCGTTTCTCCAGTGATCTCTCGACGTTGTTGAACGATGGGGCCGGCGCACTCGGCGCACCCATCGTTCAGCCCTATGCGTTCCTTTCGCCTGGATTCATCGCGGCGGGCGACATCAACGGCGATGCCGTGCTCGACCTGGTCGTCAACAAGGCCGCGGGGATGCAGGCGGTTACGACGATGTTCGGCAATGGTGATGGTACGTTCACGCCGGGCGCTTCATACTTTCCGTCACCCACGCCCGCCGAACTCCTGCTCATGGACTTGGACCAAGACGGTGATGTGGACCTGGTCGTGTCGAGCGGGAATCTTCCATGGGAGCCAGTTACGTTTACAACCCTCACGAACGAAGGCGACGGGACATTTACCAACGCGGCGCCGTACTGGGCGCCGGGCATGGATGGGGCCACTGCGCTGGCCGCGTCGGATATTAATGGCGACGGCGTAGCAGACGTGGCGGTCGCCAACTGCACGACGGTAGCGGTCTTCTTCGGTACCCCCCCCGCGGGGACGTTCACTCCAGGCCTTTCCTACGGCAGCGGAGAGGCCGTCGCGGGCTTGGCGTTGGGTGACGTCGATGGCGATGGCGACATCGACCTGGGTACTGCCAATTCTGGCGGCAACAGTTGGAACTACTCCATTCTGTGGAACCGTAGCTGCCACATCGCGGTGCCGCTGAGCCCCAGCGATCTCAACGGCGATGGGCAAGTGGACCTGAATGATTATGCGCTCCTCGCGGACTGCTTGAGTGGTCCGAGCATTTCTGCTCCGCCGCCCGGGTGCTCTCCGGTGACATTCGGACGCGCAGACCTCACACACGACGGGCACGTCGAACTGCGCGACGCCAGCCGGTTCTTGGACGCCTTCGGCGCGCCGTAGCGGTTCCGGCGCTTTGCGCGCGCCTTAGAGGCCGCCCGGGCGGGCATGGGCCCGCCCGGGAGAAGCAGTCCGCTACATGACGAGCGGTTGTCGTCAGTAATGGGTGAGCGTCTTGCCGGCGGGCACGATGATCTGCCCGCCGGTCATGTTCAGGCCCGCCCCGCCCATCGACACATTGCCCAGAGCCTCGAACGTGCCGGCGGACATATTGAGTCTTCCGCTGGTGGAGAACGGGTCGATGTTGGGCAGGTCATCAACCTGGATCTTCGCGTTAGCCCGGATTATTCATGTCCGCTTGCTGGCAGGTTCGGGGGCGTGTGCCAAGGCAGGTAGCAGGGTGCTGTGCTGCGGCCGCATCGGCTGAGCGCAGAGTGCCCCCTTGAGTGCAAGTGCGGCCAATGGGCTGGAATGCTGATGTAGATCCGCCGCGCCGTCTGGCGCACTTCACCCGCCACTTTGATCAGCATCATCCGCCACGTGGCGATGTGTCCCTGTCCGAGCGGATCCCGCTGGCGGCGATAATCATGGTAACGCCGACGTTCGCGGCCGCGCAGACAGGCGACCCTGGACACGCTAGGGCCGCCCGGCCCGCGCGAGTCCAGGGTAAACGCACCAGCAGGTTCAACGCTGCGGCGTGCAGCATCAGGCGCAGGTAGTTGGGCAGGAAGCGCTGGCAACTGAGCCGGTCGCCGGCCACGCCATTCTTGATTTCCTTGTTGCGGTTCTCGCTCTCGCCACGCCCGACGTACTCGTCATAGCACCCTTCCGGCAGGAGCGCGGCGCCCGGCCGGTTGGTCACGATGAAACG
>DASXUA010000577.1:0-1937 GCA_036505095.1 Phycisphaerae bacterium | reverse complement strand
GCCTTTGCCTGCCGGAACAGGTTAATGATGTCGCGGAAATTCTCCGTGTGCGGCCCCACCAGAATGGCGATGCCATGCTGCGCGGCTTCGAGGATGTTGTGTCCGCCGCGCCGCACTAAACTGCCGCCAACGAAGGCGACGTCCCCCAGCCCATAGGCGGCGCTGAGTTCGCCCAGGCTATCGAGCAGGAGCACGCCGCCGCCGATGCTCTCCCCGCTTTTCCATCGCGAGCGGCGCCAGAGCTTGAGCCCTGGCGCCGAGACCAGCCTCGCCACGCGCTCGAAGCGTTGCGGATGACGCGGCGCCAGTACCATCACTGCCCGGGGATATTCCTCCAGCACGCCTTTAAACGCGCGCAGCAGCGGGCGCTCTTCGCCTTCCGCCGTGCTGCCGCAGACCAGGACTGGCCCGGCGTTCGCGCGCTGGAAATCAGCGCGCAGCGCGGCCACGATCGGCAGCTCCGCCTGTAGCTTCACGTCAAACTTCAGGTTGCCGGTGACCACCACGTGCCGCGGGCGCGCCCCCATCGAAACCAGCCGCCGCGCGTCTTCGTGGCTCTGCGCCAGGAACAGGTCAATGCCCCACAGGATGCGCCGCATCATCCCCTTGTACCGCAGGTAGCGGGGAAACGAACGGTCGGAGACGCGGGCATTCACCACCACCGTGCGCACCCCGGCGCCCTCTACCAGGCGCAAGAAGTTCGGCCAGAACTCGCTCTCTACCAGCACCACCAGCTTGGGCCGCAGCGCCGCCAGCCAGCGCCGCACCGCGAATTGAAAGTCCAGCGGAAAATAAAACACGCTGGCTTCGCCGAACGTCTGCCGCGCCACCTTCTGCCCGGTTGGGGTGGTGGTAGAAACCAGCACGCGTAGCTCGGGGAACCGCTTGCGGAGTTCCTCCACCAGCCCGGCCACGGCCATCACTTCGCCGACCGAGACCGCGTGCACCCAGATGCTGGGGCGGCGGTCGCGCAGCCGCCGGGGCACACGGCCGAAGCGCTGTGGCAGGCTGCGGATGTAGCCGCGGCGGCGCAACACCTTCAACAGCCAGAACGGCCATCCGAAGATGAGCGAGGCCCCAAGCAGCAGGCTGTAAAGAAAATACATGCCAGGTTCATTCTAACTGCCGTCAGGCGCGGCACCCAGTCGTATCTCGGGCGCTGAAGGAACGAAAGCCGCGCCCAGGGTGGGTTGTCGGCAACGCCGCTGAAGCCGATAATCACCACATGCGGTCATCATTCACTTGGATTGTTGTCCTCATACTTGTCGTTTCCGCGATCGGCGCGAAGGAGTTCGTTGCCCCCAAGGCCTCTCTCGCCAAGACCTACCCGGCGCACGATGCGCACGAAAACGAGCGCGTCTCCATCGCTGCCGATCCCTACGACTTGCCCGACAAGGCCTCCATTTTCACCGTTCACTACGCGGAAGAGAATTTTCTGCCCGTGCAGCTCATCATCACCAACGATGGCGATGAGCCGCTTTCCCTGGCCAACATGAAAGTGCAGTTGGTCACGGTGAGGAAGGTCAAGATTGCGCCCGCCACCTCCGAAGACCTGCGCCGCCGCTTCGCCCGGCAGAAACGGCGCGGAGATGAGCCGCCGCGCAACCCGCTCCCCGTGCCCCTGCCCCGGCGTAAGCTCCCCCCCACTATCAGCAAAGAGACGGAGGAGGAATTCCAGGCTGCGCAGTTCCAGGCGAAGGCGGTCGAGCCCCATTCGACCATCGCCGGCTTCCTGTTCTTCGACGTCGAAGGGATCGCGACCCCGCTTGCCGGCGCGCGCCTCTACATCAGCGGACTGCGCAACGGCAAAGGTGACGAACTGCTGTACTTCGAGATCCCCATGGAGAAATACCTGTCCTATCGGCCAGGCGGGAAATAAGGCGGAAAAGACCAGGGATGACGCAGAAACGGACTCGGACGCTCTCCGCTATTTGGGG
>DASXUA010000576.1:0-5056 GCA_036505095.1 Phycisphaerae bacterium | reverse complement strand
CATCGCGGCGGCGAATCCCTATGAGCCCGGACAACCGTACACCGACGTGCTCGACACCGGGACCGATGCGTCCGTCACCGCGGGCATCGGCGCGGCCGGCACGCTGAGTCAAGGCGCCATTCAATACAGCCCGATCATCGTGACGTTCAGCGGCGTGCCCATCCCGGCGCCTTCGCCGGACAACATCGTCATCGCCTGCACCGGCTCTGGCGCGCCGGACTGCCCGGCAGTGACCTCCGTCGCGGCTGGCGGGACGCCGAACGAATTTCTGATCAGCTTGAGCGGCGCGATCCCGCCGTTGCAATGCACCACCCTGACTTTCGCCGGCACCGCGCCGGGCGAGCGGCTCCAATTCCGCTCGCAGCCTGGCAACGTGAATCTCGATCCGGCGACCAACACCCAGGACCTGCTGTCGCTCGTGCAAGCGCTGAATGACGACACCGCGAACCTGCCGGAGAACCTGGCGCGCTACAACATCGACCGCCTGGGCATGGTCAACACGCAAGACTTGCTGCGGCTGGTGCAGTTGCTCAATGGAGTGCATACCACGCATGCGTTCAACGGTACGATGGTCGACGCCTGCCCGCCGTAGAAGGGTTGGATTGCACACATGAAAAGACGCCCACAGGAAAGCGTGCATTCGGCCGGATCGCGTCGCGCGCTCTTGAGCAAGTCCGATCAGCGCGGCGTGGTCGGCGAAGGGCATGCGTGTGGCGGCAAGCCAGCGGGGCTCCCCCCCGCGCATAGCAGACATCCGGTCCTGCGCTTCGTCGTGCTATTCTCCATTTTCGCGGCGGGCTTCGAGGGGCTCTTCATCGTTCCTATTGTCCGGGGAAGGTTTTTCCCGGCTTACATGCGCCTGGATGCCCAAGCCGGGGCCGCGATCCTGCGCGCGCTCGGGCATGACGCGCGCGCCGCGGACATCCAGATCGTCTCGTCACGTTTCGCGATCCAGTTGCAGCGCGGGTGCGACGCGATCGAGCCCTCGGCCGTATTGATCGCCGGCATCCTGGCGTTTCCCTCGGCGTGGCTGGCGAAGCTTCCCGCGGTTTTGCTGGGGACGCTTGCCTTGGTGCTCCTGAACTTTGTGCGCATCGTCAGTTTGTTCCTGGTCGGGGTTTATTTTCCGAAGCTGTTTGCCGTGGCGCACGTGGAGGTCTGGCAGGCCGTCTTCATTCTCTTTGCGTTGATATTATGGTCGGCGTGGGCCCTGCGGGTCAGCCGGCCTCGGGCCGCACAACATGCGCCGGTTTCGAGCCCACGCCCGTAACTCTCGACCCGTCCCTCTTCCTCGAAGCGCGCGCGTGGTGTCGCGCCAGACTCTGGGCGGGATTGTACTCCGTGTTCTGGGAGCCTTCGTGGTCTACATGCTGATGACGACGCCGTGGTTGGGCTTTCCGGGCGTGTATGCCGAGTGGTACCGCTGGGTTGGGAACCATCTGTGTCAGGACCTGCCGCGCGGCGGCTATGCGCGGATCGTGCCCGTCGAGAGGCTGCACGAGCGGACGGCGGCGCACGAAGGCATGGACCTGAGCATCGGGCTGTTCAATGGGTCCAAGCGGACCTACGGCCAGCGCCCCATCAGCACTCGCATCCAAGGCCTCATCCCCACCGCGCTGCTTGTGGCGCTCGTCGCGGCCACGCCCATTCCGCTGCGACGCCGCGCGTGGGCCTTGCTGTCGGGAACCCTGCTCGTGCAGACTTACGTTTTTCTGCGCCTGGCGCTGCTGATCGCGGACGCGTTCTGCGCGCGGTCAGCGTTGGCGCTCTTCGATCCGCTGGACAGCGTGCGCACGATCTTGTCGCTCGCGACCGAAGCACTGGTGGCATCGACGACGACTTCGCTCCTGGCGCCGCTGGTGATCTGGATCGCGGTGTCACTTCGGAGAACAGATTGGCCGCTGCTTGCGGGTGCCGTGCCGGGCGTCGGACGCGCCGCGAGCAGCAGCGGCAAGCCAGAGCCTGCGGCCCTTGCGGACGGGTCCGCACCTTCTGAGTTAGCTCGACCCTCTTGGGGGCGCAAACGCCGACGATAAACAACCATACCCAGGTGCACTCTGCGAATGCGGACGCTCCGCAGCGCGCCGCGGAGCGAGCGCCGCGCGCGTTGTAAGGGTGAGCCAACGACGGGTGCGAACGCCCGCGACCGGCTGGCGGCGATTGCAATCGGTGCTGCAGAGGCGTGTACAAGGAAATGGCGGGTGCCGCGCGGCCGTATCCCGTGCGCGGCTGGCCGCGCGGAATTGACGTAAAGCCCTGTCGTAGCTAGAGTTCCGCCACGCGGATCCGCCTGCGGCGGAAACGTTCAGGCAGTCGGGCAGGATGGCCACGTTTACCTACAAAGCGGTTGGTACGGGCGGGCAGGCGGTCAGCGGCACGTTGACGGCCGAGAACCAGCAGGTCGCCCTGCGCATGCTGGATGAGCGGGCGCTGTACCCGGTCGCGATCGAGGAGGGCGGCGAGGCCACCCGCCGGCTGATCGGCGGCCGCCGGAGAGTCCGGCTGCGCTACCTGACGACCTTCTACAACCAGCTTGGCGACCTGCTGCGGGCGGGCGTGCCCATGCTGCGGTCGCTGGATGTGCTGATTAAGCAATGCCCCAACCCCCTGCTGGCGGAGATTCTACGCGAGGTGCGCGATGACGTGTCCGGCGGCGCCACGCTGGCCGACGCCATGGGCAAGCATCACAACGCCTTCAGCGAGCTGCACGTCTCCATGATCCGCGCCGGCGAGCGCGGCGGATTCCTGGAAGACGTCCTGGCGCGCATCGCCGGCTTCGCCGAGCGCCAGGATGAGCTGCGCAACAAGCTGATCGGATCCATGATTTACCCGTGCGTGCTCATGGTGGTTGGAACGACGATCGTTACGCTGCTGCTCACGCTGGTCGTGCCGAAGCTTCGCAGATATCTCAAGGAAGAGACCTTCAATAGTTTGACGTGGCTGGTATTCGGCGCTGCCGATTTTCTGCAGGCGTACTATCTCCCAATCCTGCTGGGCGCGGGGCTGATCTTCATCAGCATCTACAGCTATGCGAAGACTGAAACCGGCCGCCGAGCGATTGCGATGTGGAAACTCAAGGCGCCGGTGGTCGGCGGGCTCGTGACCCTCGTAGCACTGTGCCGCTTCTGCCGGATTCTCGGAACATTGCTCAAGAATGGCGTGCCGATCCTGCAGTCGCTCAAGATTGCCAAGGATGCGGCCGGCAACGCGATCCTCGCAGATGAGATCGAGAAGGCGCACGAGAACGTCAAACGCGGCGAGACACTCTCGCGCCCGCTGGCCAATTGCGGCCTGTTTCCGGCGGACATCATCGACATGATTGCGGTGGCCGAAGAAAGCAACAATCTGGACGCGGTACTGATCCAGATCGCCGACTCGAACGAAGCCCGCACCGCCCGGCAGATCGACCTGGCAGTCAGAATGTTGGAGCCGGTGCTGCTGCTAATCATGGCGGTCGTCGTGCTGGTGATTGCGATGGCGCTGCTGTTACCGATCCTCAACATGAGTTCAGCGGCAATGGGGCGCTGAGGTGGCATGCGGAAAGTGAGAGATGGCGTTCATTCGTCCGCGTTGGGCGATGACGACCATTCATGGAATTTGAGCCGGCGACGCACGTGGACCGGCGCGAACCGAGATGAAGGTCCGTTTGAGGAGTCGAAAAATGTACAGGCGTTCGAGCAGAAGGCGTCGGGCATTCACACTATTGGAGATTATGATCGTGGTGGGCATCCTGGCGCTTCTGGCAGCGTTCGTGCTGCCCAATCTGATCGGGACGGGTGAAGTCGCCAGGGTCAAGATCACCAAATCCGCTGTGGGACGCACGGGGAACATCGGCGGTGCTCTTGATCAATATCGCATCGAGATCGGCAAGTACCCGACGACCGAAGAAGGCCTGCGGGCGCTGTACGAGCGTCCCAGCAGCGTTGACGAAGAATCGCACAAATGGCGCAAGTTCATGGACGGCTCGCCTGAGGAGTTGAAGGATCCCTGGGGCAACGAGTACCAGTACAAGTCTCCGGGTGACTTCAACTCGGATGCTTATGACCTCTGGAGCAAGGGTCCCGATGGCCAGGACGGTACGGACGACGACATTACGAACTGGGTGAAGAAGTAGCGTGTCATGCGCAGCGTGCGGGCAATCGAACGCAGCCATCCGGGCTGCGCGACGGTGACCGGAGTCCATGCCGCCGGAGCGCGTCGGACTGCGCTCACGCTCCTCGAACTTCTCCTGGTAATTGGTCTGCTGACGATCCTGGCCGGGCTCGTTTTTCCGAACATGCTTGGGCTGATCGAGCGCGAGCGGCTGCCGCAATCGGCCGAGCAGGTGCGCTCCTTGCTCCAGATGACGCGCGCCAATGCCATGTTCGACGGGCGCCGCTACCGCATCCGCTTCACCGACCCGCAGCGGAGCGAGCACACGGATGAGGCGCGCCAGCCCATCATCGAGCGCGAAGACGACCCGCTCGAGAACCCCGAGAAATTCAATCCAGTCGGCTACCCCTGGGCGCGCGGCGTCACGCTGCACGAGCAAGTGTGGTGCGCGCAGGTGCTGCCGGGCAAGCCTTATCTGGATGAGGGGCAGGTTGCCTACGACGCACCTCCCGTGCCGCCCAACACGGTCGATCGTGAAAAATCGGACCCGCTCCGGCCGGCGATTTACTTCGATCCGAACGGGATGTCCTCGTGGGCGACGTTCAGGATCACCACGGCGCCGCTGGGGACCGAACCGGCCGATCTGAAGGACAAGCCGGTCATCGACGTGATCTTCGACGGCGAGACGGGTCTGGCGTGGTTGCAGCGGCCCTTCTATCCCGAGGAGATCGACATGCTGACCAAGCACGATTGGCCGCCGGTGCTGCGCAGCGATTTCCTGCGACCGCAGCCGCTGACCGAGGACGAAGTGCTCGAGATCCGCGAGACACTGGTGCGCAAGAAATGAACCCGTTCTCCTTGAATTTTGCTCGTATGGACGCTGAGACGCTGAGAACGCTGAGGGAGGAGTGTTCTTTCTCTGCATCGTCGGGTGGCATGGGCAAGCAGCCTTATCGCTTGCCCG
>DASXUA010000575.1:0-3906 GCA_036505095.1 Phycisphaerae bacterium | reverse complement strand
GCAATACCGCTCCAACCCGGGCAATGTGAACCTGGACACGGCTGCCAATACGCAGGATCTGCTGTCGCTCGTGCAGGCGCTGAACAACGGCACCGCGAATCTCACGGCGAACCTGGCGCGCTACAACGTGGACCGCATGGGTGCCGTGAACACGCAGGATCTGCTGCGTGAGGTACAGCTCCTGAACGGCGTGAATACGACGCAGGTCTTCAACGGCACGGCGGCCGCGGCGTGTCCCTGAGGAGTGCCGAGCGAGACGTGCTACCTGCAGGCGACGGTGCGCGCGGCGCGCACGGGTCTTCAGCAATACTGCTCACTTGAGTTCGGCGCGTTCCCGGTGCGCCCACCGGGGCGTGCCCCGTGTTTGTGGCATCGCGGTCAGAGAACGCTCGTACAGCGCTGTAGGAGCGGTCTTGAGACCGCGACTCGGGGCCGATGCCAAGTTCCGTGGCCACACCCCCCGCCGGACCCATTCTTGAAATCTGCTGGGCGTTCTGCTACCTTGTCTTATGTAGCCGGACTTTCGGCTGAACGCGCTCGGGAATTGCGGGCCGAGTATCCGGTGGCTCGTAACTCGCCTCAACTCTTGCCACCGTGGAGGGCAGGACGAAGCAAGCATTCGCCTGACTCAGTTTTTCCCACATGGGCGCGCGACACATCGCCCGTGCCGCAGGATCGAGTCGCTTGCGTCATCGCGTGCGTACGGTGCAGGCTGGTCGAGATTTGTGCAATGCAGCGCGGTGCAGCTCCGCGTAAAGCGACGGTGCTTCGATGTTCGCGAGGTGGCGCTGACGCTTGAGTCCAATAACGGTCCGTGTGACCGAGGAAGGGGAATGGATTATGCATTTCAGTCTGCCAGGGTTACGACGTTTCGTGGTGCGTCCCTATATGCGTTCGAATGGTGCCGCTGGGCGCACTTGGGCGCGAGACGCCGGGGCGCTGCTGTTGCTCTTGAGCGCGGCGCAACCGGCCGCCCAGGCCCAAGGGCCGGTCAGTACCGCCTTCACCTATCAAGGCCGTCTTCTCGACGGCGGCATGGCGCCGACGGGAACCTATGACCTCCAGTTTCGGCTCTTCACGGCGCCAACCACGCCGCCTGGCGTCCAGGTCGGACCGACGCAGGTGTTCGACAACGTCGCGGTGACGAGCGGGCTCTTCACCTTGGTGTTGGATTTCGGCGCCCAGTATGACGGCTCCGTCCGCTTTCTGGATATCGGCGTGCATCCGGGCGCGCAGCCCGTGGGCAATCCGTACACGATTCTCACTCCGCGGCAAGAGCTGACCGGCGCGCCGTATGCGCTCGGCATCCGGCTGACGCAGAGCGAGTCGGTCAGCAGCGCCTCGGCGGCCCTGAGCATCACCAACAACGGCACGGGCAACGCGGCCAGCTTCGACGGACCCGATAACAACGGCACGACCGCAGCGCTCAGGGTCGGCTCCGGTTCCCAAACCATGCTCATGGACGGCAACGAACTCGACTCGCTGGACGCCGGCGGCCTCTTCCTCAATAACAACGTCTCCTCCAACGTGGTCCTCGCCGCGGGTGGCGGCCACGTCGGCGTGGGCAACACCGCGCCCCCGTCGTCCTTCACCGTGGGCAGTCCGACCGTCCTCAACGTCTACGTTCCCGGCGACAGCACCTGTTTCGCCGCACAAGCCACGCCAGGATGCAGCGATCCGGGCTGTGAGAACCTAGTCTGCGCGGTCGATGCGTTTTGCTGTAACAACGCGTGGGATAGCGTCTGCGTGGGCGAAGCCAACACGCTTTGCATCGGGCGGGTCGGCATCGGCACATCCGCACCCGAGGCCCGCTGCACATCGCCGGCGGAACGGACGCTTCGCCGGCCGGCGGCGGTTTCCTGGTCACCGGCAACATCGCCGGCGCCAACATTTCGATCGACAACAACGAGATCATGGCCCGCAGCAACGGCGCCGTGGCCGCGCTGGCGATCAACGCCGACGGGGGCAACGTCAACATTCTTCAGAGCGGCGGCGGCAATGTGGGCATCGGGACCACGGCGCCGAGCGCCGTGTTGCACGCCGTGGGCTCGGCAGCCATCGATCGCGGTGTTGTGTATGGAGTGCAGAACGGTGGCTCGTCGAGCGGCGCCGGCCTGTTCGGCCTTTCGACGCTCAGCAACGGCAACGGTGTCATCGGCGAGGCCAATACTGGAGCGTCCGCGTTCGGCGTCTGGGGGATGAGCACATCGGGCGACGCCGGGCATTTCAACGGGGCCGTTGATGTCGTCGGGGCGCTCTCCAAGAGCAGTGGCTCGTTCAAGATCGACCACCCGCTCGACCCGGCCAACAAGTACCTCTATCACTCTTTCGTCGAGAGCCCGGACATGAAGAATGTCTATGACGGCAATATCGTCACGGATAACGACGGCTATGCAACCGTGACGCTGCCGGATTGGTTCCAGACGCTGAACCGCGACTTCCGCTATCAGCTCACCGTGCTCGACGACGCCGACAGCGACAGCTTCGTCATGGCCAAGGTGGTTGGCAAGCTGGCCGACAACCAGTTCACCATCCGCACCAGCGCCCCCAACGTCGAGGTGTCGTGGCAGGTGACCGGCATCCGCCAGGACCCCTGGGCCAACGCCCACCGCATCCAGGTCGAGGTCGACAAGCCTGAGTCGGAGCGCGGCTTCTATCGCAATCCGGAATTGTATGGTCAGCCGCAGTCGAAGAAGATCGAAGAGGCGTCGCATCCAGGCAGCATGACCCATCCGCAAGAGGTCCAGCCAGTGGCGCCGGACGGGAACGCGGGAGCGCCGGCCGCCGTCATCGCGCCGGTCCGCAGCGGACGCTAGAGCGCGCCGCAAAACTCAAGGGGACTGATCGTGAAAGAACATCAAGTTACTCGCTGGATAATGGTAGGGCTCGGACTCGTCCTTGGGCCTGCCGTCGCGTCCGCCCAGACTGGCGGAACTTTTGACCTGAGTTGGCACACCGTCGACGGCGGCGGCGGCGACAACAGCACCGGCGGGACGTTCGCACTGGGGGGCACACTCGGCCAACCGGACGCCGGTGCACCGATGACCGGTGGCACCTTCACTCTTACGGGCGGCTTCTGGACCGTGGCGGCCGGTGCCGGTGCGACGGTAACCGTTGTGTCGGCCAATCCACCGACTTCGGCCGAGAACCCCTATCAGCCGGGCCAACCATATACCGACGCGCTCGATACCGGCACCGGGTCAACCGTCACGGCCGGCATCGGTGCCGCCGGCACCGGCGCGCAGGGTGCGATTGTATACAGCCCGATCCACGTGACGTTCAGCGCCGCGCCGTCGCCAGCGCCTGCGCCGGGCAACATCACCGTCTCGTGTGTCGGCGGCTCTTTGCCCTGTCCGAGCGTGACAGCGGTTAGCTCCGGACCGGGCGCCAATGAATACCAGATCACGCTATCCGGCGGCATTCCGCCGCTAAGCTGCACGACGATCAATTTCTCCGGCACGGCCGCCGGACAGAAGCTGCAGTATCGGTTCCATCCGGGCAACGTCAGCCTGGACAACGCATCGAACACGCAGGATCTGCTCGCGCTCGTACAGGCGCTCAACAACGGCACCGCGAATCTGACCGGCAACCTGGCGCGCTACAACGTGGACCGCATGGGCGCTGTCAACACGCAGGATCTGCTGCGCGAGGTGCAGCTCCTGAACGGCGTCAACACGACTCAGGTCTTCAACGGTACGGTGGCCGCGGCCTGCCCGCCATAGGCTCTCGTGGCATGGACGGCTGGGCGTACGATCACTGCGCGTCGGCCGGCTCACGCGCCGCGCGACTACGACTTTTTAGCTCGTGCCGGGTCTGGGCCTCGTCGATCGAATGCGATCGGCGGATGTCGCTCTCGTGTTTGGCGATTTCGGCCAGACGCCGATAATGCAGGTGCAACACCTCGAG
>DASXUA010000574.1:0-2419 GCA_036505095.1 Phycisphaerae bacterium | reverse complement strand
TGCGCATCAGCCGCCGACGAAGGCGCGCGGCACAAGATAACGCTAAAATCGCCACGATCTCGCGTGCGCCGCAGGCGGTCGGCTGCATGGCGGGGTTAGGCTGCCTCTTGGGTGTCTAAAACTCATCATGGAGACCACTTGATACGGTCGTCGTCCTGTCGTCCTGCCCACTGTAGGATCCTGTTGGCGAATTTGTATACGCATCTATCCACAAACCGCCACTGGTGCTGCCGTCGCTTTCAACGCCGCCGTGAAGCGCGATTGCCGTGTTTGCGCACGTGGGCGCTCGTCCCACCAGGCCACCAAGCGGATCAGATTCAATGCTAGGGCAGTGAAGATATGCTGCAGTGCCGTTTTCGTCAATCCTCGGTAGCGGGCAGAGCGCAGGTCGCAGGCTTGCACACCCTGGGCGATTGTGCCTTCTACGCCGGCCCGCAGCCGATAGCGCTGCTTGAAGCCTTCCGTCTCTTGGCGTTGTCGCGCCGCTTGCAGCGCCTCGTGCTGCGCTTTGGGGCGCAACTTCAGCGTACGCGGGCCGCTTTTGGCCTGCGTACACCTAGCCCGCTGCGCACATTCGCCACAGACTGTGCGCTCAAACTGGATGTGAATCACCGCATTGCCATGCCCGTCCTGACTTGGCGACCACACGCGGCTGACCTGCCCTTGCGGACAGACCACCTGCTGGGCCTCCCAATCTACCCCAAAACAGGCCAGATCGAAGCCCTGACCGGCCTGCGCTTGCCAGCTGGTATCGCGATGCACCGGCCCGAGCAGATCTATCGCGTGGCGCTCTCGGCTGCTGACCAATGTCGCGGCATCGGGATAGGCGCTATCGACATAGTGCTCGGCGGGCAGCAGGTCGCGTTCGGCCAGGGCGGTGTGAATGGTCGCCGTGATGCACACATCCGCCGTGGTTGCGGGCGTGGTTCGCACGTCGGTGATCAGGTTCGGTCCATCTGGGTCGCACGTCTCGGTCAGGTGGACTTTGTAGCCGTTCCAGGTGGTGTCTCGTTTGGTGCTGAGCCGGGCGTCGGGGTCGTAGGGCGAGCCAATCAGCAGCGCCGCAGGTGGCAGATCGGCGTCGCTGCGCAGGCGGATGGGTCCCTCGTCGGCATAGAACTGCTGGAGCCAGATCTGGCGCAGAAGCACGACGGCCGTGTGTGTCTGGACCAGCGCGGGGGCGGTGGGCGCGGCCGCCCAGCTGAGCAACTGCTGACCATCCGTGCCGATTGCTTCGGCCAATGCCTGGCGCTTGGGCAGCGTGGTCGGCAAACGAAACTGGTCGAAACGCTGGGCATAGCGGTCCCACCAGTCCGCAGGGATCGTGGCGCGTGCCCAGGCGGGGGAATCGCGCAGCAACTGATGGAGGGTGTGGGCCACAGTTTCGCCGAGACATTCGAGCCGATTGAGCGTCCGAATAGCCGCCAGGACGTGGGTGGCGTCGGTGCGCTGCTTGCCCCGCGCGTGGACGAGACCGCGGGCGCGACAGACCTCCAGGAGCTGCGTGAGCAGCGCCGGCCCCTGCTCGGCCGCCAGCAGACGGTCGCGAAACTCGCACAGCACCGAGAAGTCAAAGCCAGGGTCGGTCAACTCGAGGGCGAGGGCGTACTTCCAGTCAATACAGCGCCGCACGGCATCGGCAGCTTGCCGGTCGGTCAGGCCTTCCATGAACTGAAAGATCGTGATGAGCATCAGGCGGCTGGGCGACACGGCCGGCTGCCCAACGGCAGCAAACAACCGCGCAAAATCGCGATCGTCGAACAGCATGCCCAGTTCGTCACGAATGCGCATGATCGCACTCCCCCAGGGAAACGCGGCGCGGGCGACACGCTCGGTTTCGGTCGGAATGATGTAAACCAGCTGCGGATGCATGGTCATAGTGTTCTCCTCCCTCAGCCAGGTCCGGTACGGTCTACAAATGGGTCGAGGGCGTATCGTACCGCAATCCCAGCCTGTTGGGAAGCACATCATAGCAGGCGCAGCTTCCGGTTGGAGGTTCGCCAACAGGATCCTACAGCCGCCGGAGCGCTACCTCGAGCACATCCGCGATCTGCCCATCGCACAGTACGAGCCGCGCGGCGAGCGGACGCTCCGCGCCATCGGCGTGCGCGCGATCGAGGATGCGGACGTTCTGGTGATCGAATTTCCGTTCACGCCGGACACCAGCCAGCAATTTTCTGTCGCGAGCCGCTTCGGCGGCTTGAGCCACGCGATCCGGCGCCTGCTGCATCACAACCAGGCGATCGAGCACGAGGTGGCGGTCGGCAATGAGCTGGATGGCCAGTTCGGTGATGTTGTCGAATCTCTCTACGAAGTTAAGTACAAGATCGTACGCTGATCGGCAAGCCCAACAAGCGACCTGCGGCGTCTGAAGCTGGGACATCCAGCCCTGGAGTTTGATCTCATCTTCTGAGGCGTT